>CAZNVF010000011.1:0-21599 GCA_964576395.1 uncultured Oscillospiraceae bacterium | reverse complement strand
GCGTCGGGTTACATAATAGTTTATGACGCGGCGTTCTTTGGTGACGCGCCCAATGATGGGGACATTGAGAATGGCGAAAATGACCCTGAAATTAATTCCCAGCCGCAGGAGGGAACTGTTACTGATTATGTTCCGCCTCAAAACAGCTCTTCCGGAACTGAAAGCTCTCCTGAAAGCATTCCGGAAAATTCTGAACAAAATAATTCTTCATCAAACGCAAATGATCAATCGGAAAGTTCCAGTAACAGCTGGAATGGAAGCGGACCGATTAGCATAGGGGGCGGCTGAAATTAATGGAAGCGGACAAATGCTAACGCCACATAAGGCAGTAATTTGAAGCTATGGGTTAAACATTTTTGCAATGCAGCCATTTAAGATAGAGAAAAACAATGCGTTTAAGCAAATCAGAGGTATAGTCACAGCACGGTATTATTCCCGCTTTTGTCGCACTAATCTTTCAAAATTGAAACGCTAAGCCCACTTTATTTGTTCCGCAGAAAGAGATCGAATATTAAAAGGGTACGGCTGTAAATATACTATTTTCATCCTGAAAAACGACAATTTGTATGTGGTATCCTACTCCCCTGTGTATAAGGATTTCATGGATGCTCTGAAACAAAACCGTGCCGATCAAATCATTGCGGCAATAGAGGAGAAATACAATCTTAAAAAAGGCGCTTGATGATCTTTCAGGAAGAAACCGTGCTGCAATACGGTAATGCCAAAATTTTAGGCGCATCGGATTATTCCTCCTTTAAAACTTTTTTCTCCGGCAACCTTTAGCGGCTGACTTTTGCTTTTTATTATGAACAAAATTTTTTGTAATTCGTGCAACAAGAACCGCCCTTCCAAACACTTATTAAATGTGTTATTGCGGTTTGAAAAGCTGAAATTACAGCTATATGAATAAAAATTTTATATGTTTTATGTTTTTTCCTTATTTATTTGTTTTTTTCAATTTAATGGCATATTATCAGTTTAGAAAAGTATTTTCGGAAAGGAATTTAAAATAATGAGCGATGATTTCAAAAATCAGGATATCGATGGCAAAAGTGAGCCTTCTGTAAAAAAAAGGCCTTCCAACAAGCCCGTGGACGAAAGCTTTGTGGAAGATATTCCCATACCCTCTGATGGAGAAACTATTGAAAACAAACCACATAAAATAGTTCGTGTTGTTGAGGTTGAAACGCAGAAAAAAGAGTACACCGAAGACCCAAGCTGGGAAGACAGCAAGAAACAGAAAAAAGATAAAAAAGGCGGTTTCATTGGAGAATTTTTTGCCGGAGCTGCCGCCGGCGCGAAAACTATAGGTAAAAACATCTCCGCAGGAATAGACTCTGTCGCCGGTTCTGATAAAAAGAGCGGCAAAAAGGGTTCCACCGCGCCTAAAGCTGAAGATTCGACCCTCAAGCCCACTGCTGAAAAACCCAAAACAGATGCGGCTGAAGCATCAACGCAAACCGGAGAAAAGAAAAACGACAAGGCTAAAAATCCACAAAACACTTTTGCCAGCTCATTAATGGATAAAATCCACTCCCTCCCAATCGGGGCGGTAATAGGCGGTGCGGCTGCCCTTATAGCGGTTATTGTCGCTATTATTCTGATTATAGCTACAAGCTGCGGTGGCGGAAATAAAAATCAAAACCTTGATATAAATACCTCATCCAGTCAGATACAGATAAGCTCTTCAAGCGAAAGTGAGCCGGCAGACGAAAGCCCCGAAACCCTTGTCGTTCCTTCCCGTCTTAATGAAATAGCCGACGCTTTTAATATTAACAACGACGTTATCGGCTGGCTCTATATTCCCGGCCTCAGCGACGTTGACGCCGGCGTTTGCCATGACGCTAAAAGTTACTCTTACAACTATAAGGATATAACCGGAAAATCCGTGCGTACAACTTATTGGATCAACGGTGCCTATTATACCCACCTTCGCAACACCTTTGGCGAAGGAGCCGACAGCCTTTCCACTAACACTGTAATATTTGGGCACAGCGATCTTGGCCTTACTCATCTTGCCTATACCAATGATGACCCCAATGGTCCGCTCTTCTCTCAGTTGTTCAATTTTAAAAACCCTGATTTTGCTGAGCAGACGCCGTATATTTACTTTTCCACTGCCGACCACGACTATGTGTGGGAAGTCTTCGCTGTATTTTACAACGATTCTAAGATCGATGGTGGTAAGGCCCTTTGGTATATTGAACCCGAACCCGGCACAAACTATCAGACTCTTATTGATACTGTACGCGAGCGTTCTCTTTATAATTATGACGTTGACGTTACCACTGATGACAAAATACTTACCCTATCCACCTGCACCGTCGGCTATGGCCTTGGCAACCGCGAACGCTACCGTTTTGTAATTGTTGCAAAGCTGGTAGAGGATGAGGAAAGCCTCGTTGTTAAAAACGCTTCATTTACTATTAATGCTGACGCTCCGATACCTGACACTTATGCTGATGATTTTAACGGCTATATTGAAAGCTGGGAACCCAGCGAGGAGGTTAAAACTCCCAACCCCGGCGCTTCCGAAGCGAGCTCTTCTGTCAGCGGCGGTTCAAGCAGTTCCTCTTCAAAATAAAACACAAAAAAGCACCGTTTTTTGCGGTGCTTTTTTGTGTGTAATTATTTTATTCCCAAGCAAAGCAAGGCCATAAAATAACCGTACCCGCGGTGCGGCAATTAAAATATCAGAAAAGGTCCTGTTTTTTGCTACTTTAATACCCGAATATGCCTTCAAGGGATTCATCATTTGTGATCCATTCATCGTTTACATCTATGACCCTATAATTCTCAATGTCATCACGGATTATCACCGTTTCAATTCCGGAGTTGATTATCTGGCGTTTGCACATACTGCAAGGGTTCGCGTTCTTTACATATTCGTCCGTCGAGACCTCTTTCCCCACAAGGTAGAGCGTAGAGCCTATCATATCCACCCTTGCGGCATGTATGATGGCATTGGCTTCAGCATGAACTGAACGGCAGATCTCATATCTTTCACCTCTTGGCACGTTTAGCCTTTCCCTGGCGCACCAACCAATGTCGCTGCAGTTTTTGCGCCCTCTGGGGGCACCAACATAACCCGTAGAGATTATTTGATCATTCTTAACAATAATCGCGCCATACCTTCTGCGAAGGCAGGTACCGCGTTCCAAAACGGTCTCAGCTATATCAAGGTAATAGTTTATTTTATCCCGTCTTTCGATCCCCATCGTCTTCTCCTTTCTATCGTTGCCCCGCGGTAAAATAAGCTGCAAATTCCAGCGACACAGTCTTACCAAAGCGGCTTTGTAAACTGCCGAATCTTTGCACCTGTTTCAATCATATACTAAATTAATCAAATTTACAACAGTTTATGAAAAAAACAAAAAGTTTTGATGTTTTCCATTCAAAACTGGCAAAGCTGTGCCGCTTATGAGTGCGGCATCCACATGGAATTATACACTTCTATGGTGCCTTCTTCAGTTCTTTGCCGGCATTGCTTTCACCCAACGGCGGCTAAATAATTTTTGCCGCTTCCTTAATACACTATCATTTTACAAAAAAAACTTTAACTGCCGCCGTAAAGCTCTATCGCCCCCCTTACAAGGCAAGCGGCGTTCCATAAATGTTGGCTGATGTGAAAAAAGCGCCGTTTCCGCGGCGCCTTTTTTCTATTCTTTTTTTCTCTGTTCTCTCTCATAAAGGCGGTCGTTTGCCTTGTTATACAGTACCTCCGCTTTCTCTTTCGCAAGAATACTGAGCTTTGAGGCGCCGCGTTTGATATATTTGTAAGCAAGCACAAAGCTAAAACCTACAGGCACCACCATAAGCACCATTATGAGCACCAACAGAAGCGCACAGTAATCCTCCGTAAGGCGGGCAGCATTTTCCCACGAGGGATAGATTATTCCATCGGTGCGCATAGAGCGTTTCCCAAAGGATGAGATTATATTGAAAATATTGCCCAGCTTATAGCGGGAGCTTACCTCCACTATTTCCACTCCGGTGGCGGTAAAGTTTTCGGTCATTATGTTTTTTCCAAACCCCGAAACCGGGTTTGGCAGCACTATTTCATAACAGCTTATTTCGCTGCCGGTAAGCTCATTGAACACATCATAAGCCATATAAAGACCACTATCTTCCGGGTAAGAAATGGAACTTGCAAAGTCTTCGTCCCGTTCTACAACACCGGCGACAATAAACAGTTTGCCATTTATTTCAAGGGTCATTCCATCCACTTCAATAGCGCCGAAAAGTTTCCATGCAAGTTCTTTATCAATGACCACCCGGTCATGCATAAGGTCGCTTTCCGCAATATAGTTGCCGCTTCGCAGGTACATTCTGTGAAAGAAAAAGAATTCCCCTCCAACACCCATCGCGTTTACTGTGGTGGAGATTCTGTCCGTAGCGACGGTCACATTACCAGTGCCGCTGTAAGCGCTGCACCAAAGGCTTCCGCCCTCTGGTGCTTCCATTGAGGCCTCAACGAGTTTTGCATTAAGCGTGTTTTCAAAAGATTTGACCGTATTTTCATCTACATTCCTGTTCACAGGCAGAAAGCAGGATATATAGGCAAAATGCTCCCCGCTTTGCCCGGCCCACTCTTTGGCAGCGTCAGTATAGGCTAAGGTGTTTTTTACGCCGATTAAACCCATAAGGCAAAACCCTGCCAGAATTACGAGCACTGCGTTGAGCACCAATGGCGCCTTGTGTTTATAAAGCCAGCTTTTCATAGGCGTCAGCCCTCTGCCATGCGAACAAGCGTACCGGACTCAATTGGTTTGCTTGAAGTTGTTATGACATAGTCGCCGTTGCTTATGCCTGAAACCGCTGAGTTCACATCGTCCGAGGCCAAAATATTCACATCCACCCTTGTGGCAACATATCTGTTGCCAAGGGGACTGCTCTTTGTAGTTAGCACAAGCACATAAGAACCATTCGTATCACTGCGGACCGCGCTGTTGGGAACAAGGGCACCGTAATTCTGGCTCTTTTGGCCAAGGGAAAGGTTTAGGTTTGTTCCCGGTTCAACATCACCGCTTATTGCAAAAGTAAGCACCCTGTTTTTACCGCCGCTTTGGGGTTCCGCTTTCATGCTTTCAAGCACCGCTGTAATTTCACTTCCCCACCAGTAATAGTTTTCTACCTCGGCGGTATCGCCTACAGCGACATTTTTGGCTTGTTCCGAAGTGACTGTGAAGCTTAGAGTATAACCCCTGTCAGTAAGTTCAATCACCGCAAGGGTGCTGCCCACGCCGGTCATTCCGCCAGGCGCAACGTTTATTTCGCTCACAGTACCGCCGACCTTGGCAACTATCTCGTTAGAAGTGTCGGTTGTAAGGTCGGCTATTTTATCTTTGAGTTTTTGTATGTCCTGCTGTTTTTCTTTAAGCTTAATGGTGTTGCCTATTTCGTTTATCTCGTCTTCGGCCATTGCGGTTTGCAAGCTTTCACGGGCACTATTATACTTCTGTTCGGCAGAATCTATTCCTTTAAGGGCCGTTTCATAGTCTTCTGAGGATACTGACCCGTACTTTTCTTCCAAGGAACTAAGATTATTCGTTGCTTCAGTAACTTCGGCTTCGGCAGCAACAAGCTGGTTGAAAAGTTCCTCGTATTCTTTGTTGTGATTGGTGCCTTGCACAGTGATAGCAGTGCTTCCGTCTTCGCCATTATCAGAACCGGTGGATCTGGAGCTGTCGTTAAGAAGGCTGTTCAGCGTGGCTTCATAGTCTTGCACGGCCTGTTCCCAAGAATACCAGGTTTTTTTAGCATTTTCTTTTTCTTCCGCACCCTCAGGAAGTGTTTCATAATAGCTTTTTGCTGCGGCAGCTTTGGCTTGAGCTTCCGCAAGAAGCCCTTTAATTTCCACTATTTTATCTGTGTCGCCGGCGAAGTATTCAAGGGTTTCTAAATGCTGCTTCAGATCATCACGTTCCGCCTTTGCTGCGGCAAGGGTTTTTTCTGCCGCTTCTATAATGCTCAAGGCATTCTTTATAGCATTGGCGTTGGCCTTTGCCTCAGAAAGGGCCTCCCTTGCTTCAGTTACCGCCCTTGTCTCGTCGGTATACTTATCTTTGCCTGCTTCAAGAAGCATCTTTTCATAGGTAAGTTCCTCAATTTCAAGATCGTTTTTCGCCTGCTCCAGCTCGTCGCTGTCGCCCTCCTCAAGAATGAAGAGCACATCGCCTGCGTTCACCGTCTGGCCGATTTTAACACAGACTGTCTCCACTTTGCGGGCTTGGTCATAGGTTATTTCATAGTTCTCAGTGGCTGAAACGGTACCGCTTCCGCGGATTTTAGCGTTTATGGAACCGGACTCTACATATTTTGTCGATACCTCCGGCAGGGAGTAATTTAAAAACGTATTAGAGAAGAAGGTCAGCACCAGCATCACGCTAAGGAAAATTATGGCCGCATTTTTGACCCATTCTCTTTTTTTAACTTTTTCTTCTACCATAATAATTATCCTTTCACCGAGCCTTGATGCACGATACCCTCAACAAGGTATTCCTCCCCATGGAGGAAGAGCAGGAGCGTCGGAATCATATATATTGTTGCAACGGCAAAGGCAACGCCCACCTCGCTGGAATTTATAGTCGAAAGATAGACTGAAAGGGGCTGTTTTGTCGCATCTGAAAGCAAAACTACAGGTTGTTCCACCATGTTCCAATAATCTATGAACACCAGAATTGCGATAGAATAAAGGGCGCTTCTGCACTGCGGAAGGCATACACGGGTAAATATCTGCCATTCACCCGCCCCGTCGAGTTTTGCAGCCTCGATAATCGAACTTGGTATTCTGCGCATGAATTTCGTAAGCAGAAACACAGAAAAAGGCGCAAACATTCCGGGAAAGATTATTGCCCAGCGTGTATTCAAAATGCCAATCCACTCGCTTACAAGGTAGTTTGGAACAAGCGTTACCTGATATGGCATCAGCATAAGTATAACGTAAAAGAAAAACATGAAGTTGCGGAATTTTCCGCGCCAGCGGGTAAAACCGTAGGCCGCGAGAGCTGCTGTGGACACTTGCAGTATTACTATCGGTACCACCAATATTACCGAATTCCAAAATTTAAAAAGGTAATCGGGGCTTTTTATAAGGACTGTTATATACTGGCTGAAGCTTACCTTATCAGGAATGAATTTGAGGTTTACTTCATCTGAAATGAACGTCTTACTTTCACTTGTAAAGTTTGAAAATATCTTTCCGTAGTTGGCGTCTATTTCGCTCTGTTCCATAAAGGAGTTCGTTATAGTCAGCAGCGTTGGAAGAACAAAGAGCAGAGCGAACACCGCACAGACAACTGTTATTGCGGCACGGCCAAAAAACTTTTTCTTTTTCATCTCAGCCCTCCACATCCTTTCCGAAAATGTCTTCCACCTTGAAAAGGACCGCTATGAGAACCACCATAAACAGCGCAAGCAACACTGCCGCCGCAGAAAGTTTTTGATAGTCTATATTTTCAAAAACATTGTTCATAAAATGCTGCATCATATACAGTCCCTCGTAGGGGTAATTGCCTGTAAGAAGGTATATTTCACGGAACACCTTAAAAGAATTGATAAGTGAAAGTATAGTTACAAAGAGCACCGTTGGCGAAAGGTAGCGTAGCTTTATGGCAAAGAACTTATACCAGCCGGGGGCGCCCTCGACATCCGCCGCCTCGAGCAGCTCTTTTGGAACATTGGCCAGGGCCGCCATGAACAATATCATATTGTAACCAAGGTTTTTCCAGAGATAAAGTATAGATATTACTATAAGGCAGTAATCCGATTTTAGCCAATCTATCTTATCCACGCCAAAATTCATCATAAACTGGTTGATGACCCCGTTATAATCAAAAAGTACCTGCCAAATAAGCACGACGGACGCCGTTGGCACCATTATCGGGCTTAAAAAGAAAGTACGAAACTGGCTTTTCATAGGTATTTTTGCCTCAAGCATGAGTGCAAGACCCAAAGAAAGGATCACCGCCAGCGGCACTGATATTATGGAGAAATTGAAAGTATTTCTCACCGCTATTTTGAAAGCCTCATTATTTATAATATTTATATAGTTATCAAAAAAAACAAATTCATGGTTTATTGGGCTTCTTATAAAAGAATAATAAACCACAACAAGAAAAGGAATTATAAAAAATATTGAAACGCCAATGACGCTCGGCCCAAGAAAAAGTGCGCTTCTTATAGTATCTTTGGCGGCTTCTTTTGAGCCGCCAAAGATATTTTTAAGGCCTTTTTTCTTTTTTTCGGTTTTATTTCTGTTCATTAACATAAATCTTTACCCTGCTTTGGACCATTTTCGCGGTGTCCTCTACGGTTTTTTGCCCCTGGAAATACGCTTGAACCTCTTCACTTATAATGTTGACTATGTTTTCATCATAGCGGCTTACGGAGGTGGTGCTGTTTATAAGATCCATAAGTACGTTATACTCATACTCCGTCATGGCGTAGACAGGAACATCGTCACCGCCGGTCCACGCCCAAGACTTGGGCATTTCATACCAGCCCTGTTCGTTTATCTGTGATTCGCCGAACTTTGCTTCCGTGTTCCGGTTCCCTTCCCCGCTTTCAGAAGAGGAGCCGTCCTCTTCATCTTCGAGAACAGGCGCATTTAACACATAGTGTGCCGCGTATTCGTCGAAATCCGGAGTCATAGCTTCTTCCACTAATTCATCAAAAACAGCCTTGTTGGTCGGAAGCCCCCACTGATAATCATTTTCCCAATATTCCTCCGTCAAAATTTGACTTATGAATTCCCAAACCGCGTCTTTATACTCGCTTTTAGAGGACATCGCGAAGCCGAGGCTTCCAACACTGAAGGTGTTTCCGTTCCCGTTGAGGGTCGGGTAACCCACAAAGGCGATGTCCTTTCCGGCGGAATAGAAAGTGCTCGCACGGATTTCATTCATATCTGACATTTGAACCGGCATAAGAAGCTGTTTGCCTTCAAGAATATTTGTAGCTTCGGAGGACCAGGAATAATCCTCAGGTATGGAGTCGGCGAAGGAATTCGCGAATTCAAGAAGGCCTATGAACTCTTCGCTGTCAAAATTACACTCGCCGGTGCCCCAGTTCACAAAGCTTTCAATATTTCGTGAAATGCAGTTGGAAAGTACATCATCTTTGGTGTAATAGGCGTTGAAAATTGTCGCATCTTCGGGCATTTTTTCCATTGCCGCGTTAAGGTCATCGAAAGTCCAGCTTGAACCGTCACCCACTACTTTAGAAAGGCCAAAAGCGGTTGACACACTGAAGCAGGAATAGATCTCATAAAGTTTCCCGTCACTGTCCTTAAGGGCGTTGAAAAACGGCTCCACAAGGTTTTCCATGCCTATGCTGTTTTCTATATAAGGAATTAGATCCTCAAAAACGCCTTTTGAGGAATAACGGGCCACAGGAATTCCTGAAGTGCAGATAATGTCCGGAACATTGCCTGAAATTATCTCCGTGTTAAGTTTAGTTGTTCCAAGGGTATTTTCGTCAGTGTTATATTCGTCATAGTTCACCACTTTTATGTGGTATTCGGTATTGGCCTTGTTGAATTTAATCACCATATTGTTGACATTGTAATTAATGTACATAACCGCCATGGTTATGGTCTTTTTCGCGGGAACGTCTGAAGCGTTCTTCTTCGCAACGGTTACAATCTCTATATGGTTACTGCCATTTTCCCAAGTTTGGGTAATGCACAGCACATCCCCGTTTTCGAGCAATGAAGCACTGTCAACATCATATGTGTTTATATCGGCGTCAATCCAGTTTATAAGAATTTCTTTTTCCCCGGTTTCAAAACTGTAGCCGTAAAGGCCGGTGGTGGTCCTATAAATCAGGTCATACTTTTCGTTCGAGCCAATAATTTTCAAAATGTCTGACGGAAGAAGTATCTCTTCTCCCAAATCTTTCTTATTATCATCAATAGTGAATATTTTATCGCCGTCATCATCCCAGCTGTAGAATCCCACCGTGCCGTCTGAAAGTTCCACAAATTCGTTTACATACAGCGAAGTTTCAATACCGTAGAGCTTGTTTCCGTCAGGGTCCGCGACATAGATATTTTCATCACCGAAAATATACCAGTTGCCGCTTTTGCTTAAAAACACTTCGTTAATATATTCTATTCCGGTTTCGTCCCCAATTATCTTCTTTGTTTCAATCAGGTTGCCATCGCTGTCAACAATATCTAACCAAACGCAGGAAGAAGTGCCCGTATAATAATCATATATTTCATCAGTTGCCGAATCGAAATCATCCGGAAGTTCAAAACAATCCTCATAAATAGTTTGTATTAAATTTATATTTCCATTTTCATCCACAAACATGTTAGCGATGCCGCCCCATGAATTTCCATCAGAATCAAAATGAGAATCGGGGTCATAGTTTTTTAATTCTTTCGCTTCGCTGCCGTCAAGTTTCATACTACAAAGCCTGTTTACGTAGTTGTCGTATTCATAGCTTTCTTCCTCGCCGTTTTCATTGATATATGTACTTATGGTTTTCCCATCGATAATCTCACCAAAAATATAAATGGTGTCTCCCTCTACTTTTGCCATATTCACGTACTCAAGGTCAAAGGGCCATTCAACATACGTGGGTACATACGCAAATTCATCTGCGTTGTTCTGTTCCTGTTTATCACACCCCGCGAATAGCGCAGCTACAAGCAATAGCGCAAGAAGCAAAGCGGTTATCTTTTTAATTTTCATAATGTTCCCCTTTCTGTTCCATGGAATTGTGGTTCCTATACATATTAGTACTGAAAATAAAACAAATTACTGCAACAAAAATAATTTTCTTCAAAATTTTTTAAATTTTGTTCCAAATTTTAATTTTATTGTATCACAAAGTTTACAAAAAAAATTAATAATATATAAATTTTAAACTAATCTTAAAAATTTTTCAGCAAAAACCGGACTTCGCGAATTTTTTATAAAAACTTTGAAATTCTTATTGACAAAGGGCTTCTTAAGGGGGTAAAATAATTCTTGTATTTTTCCTGTACATTTTTATAATTTTGATTGCTTCAAGTGTTCGATGATGCGGAATTCCGGGGTCAAGTGCCCCCTTATGGCATCGGAGGGCACTTTTTTTTGCTTTTTTAGGCGCTTTTTGAAAAAATTCAGTGTTTTTTTGAAGATACAGGATGAAAAGGAGGAAATTTCATAAATGACGAAGTATATTTTTGTTACCGGCGGCGTTGTTTCCGGCCTTGGCAAGGGAATAACCGCAGCCTCCCTAGGGCGGCTTTTAAAAGCCCGCGGCCTTAAGGTAGCCGCGCAAAAACTCGACCCTTACATCAACGTTGACCCCGGTACTATGAGCCCTTTCCAGCACGGTGAAGTTTATGTGACCGAAGACGGCGCTGAAACCGACCTTGACCTTGGTCACTATGAGCGTTTTATTGACGAAGACCTTAACAAATTTTCAAACCTTACCACCGGGAAGATATATTGGAATGTGCTCAACAAAGAGCGCCGGGGCGAGTACCTTGGCGAAACGGTGCAAGTCATCCCCCATATTACAAATGAGATAAAGGAATTTATATACAGCGTTGGGAAAAAGACCTCCGCCGACGTTGTTATAACCGAGATTGGCGGTACCACCGGAGACATTGAAAGCCAACCCTTTCTCGAGGCAATTCGCCAAATAGGCCTTGAGGTCGGACGCGAAAACTCCCTTTTCATCCATGTTACCCTTGTTCCATATATAAGCGGCAGCGAAGAACACAAATCCAAGCCCACACAGCATTCCGTAAAAGAGCTTCAGGGCATGGGCATACATCCGAATATCATAATGCTGCGCTGCGACAAGCCGCTGGAGGAATCCATTTTTAAGAAAATAGCCCTTTTTTGCAACGTAAAGCCGGAGTGCGTAATTGAAAACATCACTGTGCCTGTGCTGTATGAGGCGCCGCTTATGCTGGAAAAGCACCGTTTTTCTGAAATAGTTTGTAATGAACTGAACATAGACGCGCCAAACCTTGACCTTTCCGAATGGGAGAACATGATTCAGAGCATAAAAAGCCGCAATAAAACTGTTCACATTGCTCTGGTGGGGAAATATGTACAGCTTCATGACGCGTACCTTTCGGTGGCGGAGGCTCTTCGCCATGCGGGTTACGTGTACGGCGCCCGGGTAAAAATACACTGGATAAACAGCGAAGAAATCACGGCCGAAAATGTGCGCGAAAAGCTTTCCGGCTGCGCCGGAGTTATTGTGCCCGGCGGTTTTGGAGGCCGCGGTATTGACGGCATGATCGAAACGGCTAAATACTGCCGGGAAAACGGCGTGCCATACCTTGGCATCTGTCTTGGAATGCAGGTGGCGGTAATCGAATTTGCACGGAATGTATGCGGCCTTGCCGGCGCAAATTCCGGAGAATTCGACTCCTCATCCCCTTATAAAGTCATAGATTTTCTTCCCGATCAAAGTGACGAAACCAATAAAGGTGGAACTCTACGCCTTGGGGCGTACCCATGCAAGACGGGAGAAGGCACCAAACTTCGCGAACTTTACGGCGAGGAGCACATATATGAACGTCACCGTCACCGTTATGAGTTTAATAACAATTACCGCGGCATTTTTGAAGAGCACGGAATTGTGCTTTCAGGCAAATCACCTGACGGTTACATTGTTGAGGCAATGGAGTACCCCGGCGAAAAATTTTTTGTAGCGGTACAGTTTCACCCGGAATTTCACAGTCGCCCAAACCGCGCCCACCCTCTTTTTAAAGGACTTGTAAAAGCTTCTATTGAAAACTTCTATACTGAAGGTGTATAATAAATTGTTAAAATGGTTTTTGTAGCTTTGCCGCTAGCTTTCAAACCAATTTTCCCCAGTGAGGTGTTTTATAAAGATGTCTGACCATGAATTTTATGTGAACCCGCTTTCCACAAGATATTCCGGCGACGAGATGAAAAAAATTTTTTCGGACAACAACAAGTTTTCCACTTGGCGCAAGCTTTGGGTGGCCCTTGCTGAAAGCGAAAAGGAGCTCGGAATAGACATTTCTGACGAGCAGATTTCCGAAATGAAAGAGCACATTTACGATATAGATTTTGCCCTTGCTGCAAAATATGAGCACGAAGTACGTCACGACGTCATGGCGCACGTGCTCACGTTCGGTGAAGCCTGCCCCAAAGCAAGACCAATAATCCACCTTGGCGCAACTTCATGTTATGTTGGCGACAATACCGATGTTATTTTAATGCGCGAGGCGCTTATAAGAACTCGAAAAATGCTTTTGAGCACCGTTTCCGCTCTTGCTGATTTTGCCGCTGAGCATAAGGGCCTTGCTACCCTTGCCTACACCCATTTTCAGGCAGCGCAGCCTACCACCCTTGGAAAGCGCGCCGCCCTTTGGATACAGGACCTTTTGCTGGACCTTGAAAACCTCGACTTCCAGCTTAAAAGCTTAAAGCTTCTGGGCTGCAAAGGCACCACCGGCACTGGTGCAAGCTTTCTTGAACTTTTTGACGGCGACTGCGAAAAGGTAAAGCTTCTTGAAAAAAAAATAGCTGAAAAAACCGGCTTCGATTCCTGCTTTACTGTCAGCGGCCAAACTTACACAAGGAAGATGGATTTTTATGTTCTTCAGGTTCTTTCCGGAATAGCCCAAAGCGCCTCAAAGTTCGCGGGTGATATAAGGCTTCTTTCCCATCTTAAAGAGGTTGACGAACCATTTGAGAGCAAACAGATAGGTTCCTCCGCGATGGCGTACAAACGCAACCCCATGAGGAGCGAGCGCATTGCTTCCATTTCCCGTTATGTTATTGCCGACCTTATGAACCCAGCCGTGACTGCCGCCAGCCAGTGGCTTGAACGAAGCCTTGATGATTCTGCTAACCGCCGGATCTCAATTCCCGAAGCATTTCTTGCAGTGGACGGCATACTCAACCTATATATGAACGTCATCTCTGGCCTGCGGGTTTATCCTGCGGTTATGAAAAAACATCTTGACGAGGAACTGCCGTTTATGGCTACGGAGAATATACTGATGTACTGCGTAAAAAACAAGGGTGGAGACCGCCAAACCCTGCATGAGGCAATACGTTCCCACTCCGTAAAAGCCGCCGAGCAGGTAAAGCTTTACGGAAAAGAAAATGATCTGCTTGACCGGATCATCGCCGACTCGGCTTTTGGCCTTACTGGTGAGGAAATGGCTCAGCTCACCGACCCCGCCACTTTCACTGGTATGGCGGAAATACAAACTGAAGAGTATATTAACAATACCGTAAGGCCCATACTTGAAAAAAACAAAGAATTTTTGGGCTGCGGGGCTGTTGTCAACGTATAATAATAAGGAAAGGAAGAAAGAAAAACATGTTAGAATCTATTGTTGGTATAAATTGGGGTGACGAAGGCAAGGGCCGAATGGTCGACCTTCTCTCTCAAAACTATGATATTGTGGTGCGGTATCAGGGCGGCAACAACGCCGGCCACACTGTCATAAATGAAAAGGGGAAATTCATTCTCAACCTTCTTCCCTCGGGAATTCTGCGTGACGAAACTGTAAACGTCATGGGTCCCGGCATGGTCATCGACATGGAGCATCTCTATAATGAGATAGGGCACCTTCGTGAAGCTGGTATCGAAATAACCCCGAAGCACCTTAAAATAAGCGACAGGGCCACTATCTGCATGCCCTACCACAAGCTTCTTGACTGCCTTGAGGAGGACCGCCTCGGCGACAAAAAATTTGGTTCCACAAGAAGGGGGATTTCACCCGTATATTCGGACAAATATATGAAGAAATCCATCCGCGTAGGCGACCTTCTTCATAGAGAGGCCCTTGACCAAAGGGTTCGCGATATTGTAGAATGGAAGAACCTTTTGGTAGAGAAGGGCTACGGAAACGACGCCATAAAAGCCGAAGATATTCTTGAATGGATAGATAAATACTGCATGCCTTTTAAAGACTACATCTGCGACACTACCGTCTACCTTTCCGAGGCGGCAAATGCCGGCAAAAACATTATGTTTGAGGCTCAGCTTGGCGCCCTTCGTGACATTGACTTCGGCATTTACCCATACACCTCCGCTTCCAGCACTATTGCCGCCTACGCGCCCATAGGCGCCGGTATTCCCCAGCACCGGTTAGACGGCGTCATAGGCATTATGAAGGCCTATTCCAGCTGCGTAGGCGAGGGACCCTTTACCTGTGAAATGTTTGGCGATGAGGCTGACGCTCTCCGCCAGGCAGGCGGTGAATACGGTGCCGCTACCGGAAGGCCCAGAAGGGTCGGCGGTTTTGACGTTGTGGCTTCCCGCTACGGCGTTATGATTCAAGGCTGCACCTGCCTTGCCTTGACAAAGCTTGACGTTCTTTCCTATATGGATAAAATTCCTGTCTGCGTTGCTTACAGCGTGGAAGGAAAGCGCGTCGACTACTTCCCCACCGGCGTTGAGCTCGATGAGGCAAAACCCATTTACGAATATTTCGAGGGCTTCAAATGCGATATAAGCAAATGCAAAAAGCCCGAGGAACTGCCCAAAGCCGCTATTGACTACATCAAATATATCGAAAAAGCTGTAGGCTGCCCGATAAAGTATGTATCCGTTGGCGCCGGCAGGAACGAATATATAGAGATGTTCTAAGCTGGCCAGCAGCCGTCAATAATGTTTAAAAAGGCGGTGTTTTTTGCTCCGCCATCACCTCTAGGGAATTCAATAAAGGCGGAACATTCCGCCGGTTTTACGGCCAAACAGCAGCGCCGAGTAAAAAACGGCGCCCCAAAATGGCAATACTCTGAAAGGAGCTTTTATATTTATGTGCGGAATAATCGGATTCACCGGCAGTCAGGAGGCTTCCCCCGTACTGCTGGAAGGACTGAAAAAACTCGAATACCGTGGGTACGATTCCGCGGGCATCGCTGTTGCCGGCGGCGGAAAGCTCACAATGGTAAAGACCTCCGGTAAAATAGAAAACCTTTGTAAAAAGCTGGAAAGCGTAGCTGTCAGCGGCAGCACCGGAATAGGCCACACACGCTGGGCTACGCACGGCGTGCCTAACGACACTAACGCCCATCCCCACATGAGCCCCGACGGCCGTTTCGCTATAGTACATAACGGCATTATCGAAAACTTTGCTGAGCTTCGCGAGGACCTTATTGCCAAGGGCTGCAAATTTCAAAGTGAAACTGATACCGAAGTTATAGTTCACCTTCTCTCAGTTTATTATAATGGTGACTTTAAAAAGGCCCTTATGAAGACTGTTGCCCGCCTTGAAGGCACTTATGCCATAGGCGCTGTTTGTTCTGAGTGCTCTGACAGTGTTTTTGTTACCAAAATGTTCAACCCCATGATAATTGGAGTTGGTATTGGGGAAAACTTTTTTGCCTCCGATGTGACTGCATTCGTCTCCCATACCAAGAATGTTATATATCTTGATGACGGCGAGCTTGCAGAGCTTACCCCGGAAAGTATCACCATTTACGACGCCACTGGACGCGAGATACAGAAAAACGTATCACGCGTTATGTGGGATATGGAGGCAGCGGAAAAAGGCGGTTACGACCATTTTATGCTCAAAGAGATAATGGAGCAGCCCAGCGCGCTCAAATCTGCTATCGACCCAAGGGTCAAAAACGGCAAGGTCGCTTTTTCTGAATTTAGTATTTCTGACGATAAGCTAAAGAAAATAGAGCGCATAATTATAACCGCTTGCGGTTCGGCCTATTATGCTGGCTGCGCCGGAAAGTACACCATTGAAAAACTCACCCATATACCTGTAAGCGTGGAGCTTGCCAGCGAACTTCGCTACAGCGACCCTATAGTTGATGAGCACACGCTGCTCATCGTGCTCAGTCAGAGCGGGGAGACTCTTGATACCATTTGCGCTATGCGTGAGCTGAAGGAGCGTGGCGTTCACGCCATAGCCATAGTCAACGTGGTCGGTTCTACCATTGCAAATCTGGCTGACAGCGTTGTTTATACCTATGCCGGACCCGAAATCGCCGTTGCAACCACCAAGGGCTATACCACTCAGGTGGCAGTGCTCTACCTTTTCGCTGTTTATGCCGCTGAAAAAACAGGCAGAATAAGTTCCGAGGAAGCTGCACGCCTCACCGAGGAGATAATTAAAATCCCATCAAACATTCAGCGTGCCATTGACCTTAACCCCCAGCTTCCCGATCTTGCAAAGAAATACCATAATAATTCCTCCTTATTTTTTATTGGCCGTAACATCGACTATGCAGTGGCGCTTGAAGGTTCCCTCAAAATGAAGGAAATATCCTATATTCACTCCGAAGCTTACGCCGCAGGCGAACTTAAACACGGCACTATCGCCCTTATAAGCGAAAAGCGGCTTGTGGTGGCTATTGCCTGTTATGAAAAGCTGTTTGACAAAATGATGAGCAACATAAAAGAGGTCAAAGCCCGGGGTGCGGAAGTGTTAGGTGTGGCCCAAGAGGATATGAAAAAGATCTTTACCGAAGCGGACGATGTGATTTTCGTCCCCAAAACGGACCCGCTTTTCATGGTCCCATCGGAGATTGTTCCCCTCCAGCTTCTTGCCTACTATGTGGCTAAAGAGAACGGCTGCGATATAGATAAACCTAGGAACCTTGCAAAATCCGTAACAGTGGAATAATTAAAACCGGCGCCTTAAGGCGTCGGTTTTTGTTTTAATCAACGTTTTCTGTTTTAAAATTGAACTCAAATTCAAAGGCGCATCTACACAGCCTGCAACCGCTTTTTTCGTTTTGTACTGAGCATACAAAATGCAACACAGCTGTACCTATAAATAGAATTTGTTCCTTCCTGAAAACAAACTGCCGCATGGCAACAAGGCAGACTGCCTAAAATATAAAATTTTGCCTTGAAAGGCCACTGTTCGGAAAACATACGCCGAACCCGCCCTTCCATGCAATGGACATTTACCTATACGCTTCAAGGTACAAAAAAGCACTGCAACATTGTTTTTGACTTTGTGACCGGTAATTAATAAAGGCTTCCTCAAATTGCATTTTGAGGAAGCCTTTATTTCATGCTGTTTTATTCTTCCACTTTAATTTCCTGGATTATTGGAAGAATCATCGGCGAGCGCTGAGTCAACCCATAAAAGAAACTGCTTGCAGCGTCACGAATTCTAGTCTTAAGATTCTGCCAATCGCGCTTGTTCTCCGCCACTCCGGAAAGCACAGCCTCCGTAATGGCCTTTTTCGCCCCTATCATGAGATCCTCTGAATCTCTTACATACACGAAACCTCGGGAAACGAGATCCGGGCCGGCAAGTATTTCGCCCCTGCTACTCAGGGTGACATTTACAACCACAAGGCCGTCCTCCCCAAGGTGTTTTCTATCCCTAAGCACAACATTGCCAACATCGCCTACGCCAAGGCCGTCCACAAGCACTGCGCCGGCGGTGACAGCCGCAGTGCTATCCAGCCTAGAAGCACTAACTTCAATTACACGCCCCAGTTCCGGAATTAGTACGTTCTCTCTGCTCATTCCCATCTGCACCGCAAGCTCTGTGTGTTTTTCAAGGTGTTTATATTCGCCGTGTACAGGGATAAAATATCTAGGTTTAGTCAGGGCGAGCATAAGCTTCTGCTCGTCTTGGCAGGCATGGCCTGAAACATGTACTTCGCTGTAGCGATCGTAAACGACCGAAGCACCCAGCTTCATCAGTTCGTTCACAACTTTGCCAACGTATTTCTCATTGCCCGGTATAGGGTAGGCAGAGATTATAACAAGATCTCTGCTTGTAATATTGACCTTTCTATGGTCACCCATCGCCATTCTTGTCAGGGCAGACATTGGCTCCCCCTGGCTTCCGGTGGTGACTATTGCAACTTCGCCTTCAGGCATTTTCACTGCCACGTCAAGTGGGACAACTGTGCCTTCCGGCGCATCAAGATACCCCATCTCGAGCGCTTTCGCCACAACCTGCTCCATACTGCGGCCGGTCACGGCGATTTTTCTACCGAACTTGATGGCAGAATCTATAGCAATCTGCACCCTGTGCACATTAGAAGAGAAGGTGGCAATTATTATACGCCTGCCCTCAGCATTTTTAAAGAGCACGTCAAATGTTTCCCCTACCACGCGCTCGCTGGGAGTGCTGCCCGGGCGCTCGGCATTAGTGGAGTCTGCAAGCAGTGCAAGAACGCCCTTATTGCCCAGCTCCCCAAAGCGTGCAAGGTCGATTATGCCACCCCTTATGGGGGTGAAATCCACTTTAAAGTCACCGGTTTGAATAACTACTCCGGCAGGGGTGTGTATGGCAAATGCACAGGAATCCGGAATGGAGTGGTTCACAAATATAAATTCAACTTTCATTTTTCCTGTGCCGGCGGTCTCTCCGGGTTTTACAACGTTCAGCTTTGCGTTTTTTAGAAGGCCTTTTTCGGCAAGCTTCAGTTCTATAAGAGCAATGCTGAAAGGTGTGGCATATACAGGTATATTTATCTTTTGAAGAAGGTACGGCACCGCGCCTATATGGTCCTCGTGCCCATGGGTAATGAAAAGCCCTTTGATTTTATCTCTGTTTTCTTCAAGGTAAGTAAAATCAGGAATGACAAGATCCACTCCGAGCATATCGTCATCCGGGAAAGCCATTCCGCAGTCCACAATTATGATCTCATCATCATATTCATAGACCGTCATATTCTTACCTATCTCCCCAAGGCCGCCCAGAGGGATTATTTTTAAAGGCGCGGCATTTGCCTTGGCCGAGGGGCGGCCCCTTTTCTTTTCGTTCCAAAAATTATTGTAAATCTCCGGGTCTTTTTTCTGCTTTGCGGGTGCTGTGCTTTTTTTATTGTTGTTTGTATTTGCATTCTCCGCAGTGACCTGCTTTTTGGCAGCCGCGGCGGTCTTTGGCCGCCCTATCTTTTTCTTTTCAGTTTTTTTGGGGTTCTCTTCATGGTAATACTGCGCCTCCGGCAGTGTCGCTAAAACTTTATCAAGCTTATCTATATTTGTTTTCTGTTGCTTTGACCTCTGTTTTTCTTGTGTGTTGCTTTTCAAATCTTGACCTCCCTTGTTAGTTCTATTTATGTAATAACGATTTGAATTTCAAAATTACGGGTCGCTTTTTGAAGCCCTGCTTACCCCCGCTTACAGTGGGCGATTGCTATAACGCGGATATGCGAATATATTTTCTTTTTTGGTCTCGTTAGGGGCTTTTGTTAAAAATCCGCACAACAAAAATAGTTCATACTGCAAAACAGCATGAAAAAACAAAAATATATATTTTTTCGATTTTTATTTTATGGCTAAAAACATTTGCCACCCGCACCGGCTTTCCTTGGTTGGGACGAAACCTAGCGCGCCCAAATAAAAATCATTCCGGACACATTCATTACTTCTATTGTACTTAGTTTGAGAGAAAATGTCAACAAAAATACACTCGGCCAAAAATAATTCGCCAGGCTTCTCTTGCTTTTTGTCTCATTTGCCATTATCATGTTTATGTGGAACGCCGTTGGGCTATGCGGCTAATGCACCGCCGTGAAGTCCTTTTTGCTCCGTTTTTCTACTTTTGTTTGAGGTGTGGTTATGAAAGAAGTTATTATATATACTGATGGAGCTTGCTCTGGCAACCCCGGCCCTGGCGGCTGGGGAACAATTCTTCGTTTTGGTGAGCATGAAAAAGAACTCTCCGGTGGGGAAGCAATCACCACCAACAACCGAATGGAGCTTTCCGCCGTGATAGCCGGGCTTTCAGCGCTTAAAGAACCCTGCAAAGTCACCGTAGTAACTGATTCTAAATATGTTTCCGACGCGGTTACCTTCGGCTGGGCCGAAAGGTGGCGCAAAAATGGCTGGAAACGTGCCGGCGGCGCCCCCGCTTTGAACCCTGACCTTTGGGAAGAGCTTCTTATGTTATTAAAGGTCCACACCGTCACCTTTCAGTGGGTCAAAGGTCACGACGGCCACCCGGAAAACGAGCGTTGCGACCGCCTTGCCGTGGCTGAAAGCCAAAAATTTAAGTAAATCAAAAAACAGCCGTTTTTGCGGCTGTTTTTGTACATTCAGGCAGTGGCCGGCTAAAGGTCACGTCTGCGTATCAAGTATCTCCCGGTACTTTTTATAGAACGCCTTGAAGCTGCCGCGCTCAATTTCAGTACGGATACGCGCCATCATCTCATTATAAAACCAAAGGTTATGCAGCACACAAAGACGCATTCCAAGGCGCTCATCCGCTTTGAGCAGGTGGCGTATATATGCCTTGCTGTAACTGCGGCAGGCTGGGCAGGCGCAGTCTGGGTCAATAGGGTCCGGGTCATACTTAAATTTCTGCGCCAAAATGCGTACTTTTCCCCTCCAGGTAAAAACATTGCCATGCTGCGCGTTGCGCAATGGCAGAACGCAGTCGAAAAAGTCTATTCCACGGTAAACCCCTTCAAGAATGTTGAGAGGCGTTCCAACGCCCATAAGGTAGCGGGGTTTATCCGGCGGGGCAAAGGGCATAACCGCGTCAATTATCCGGTACATCTCATCGGCGCTCTCCCCAACGGAAAGGCCCCCTATAGCATAGCCGTCAAGGTCAAGCAAGGCAATCTCTTTCATGTTTTCTGAACGTATGTCATCATAGGTTCCTCCCTGGTTTATTCCAAAAAGGAGCTGACCGGGGTTTATGGTTCCCGGCGTTGCGG
>CAZNVF010000010.1:0-22210 GCA_964576395.1 uncultured Oscillospiraceae bacterium | reverse complement strand
GCGTGAGCACCGCGCGGAAATAAACCGAAGCCGGATTGACCTGAAATAACGGTTTCCCGTGCTCGTTGTTGCTCCCGCCGATGAGCAGTGCGCTCCGTGCGGAGCCGCCCGCATTAGCTGGCAGCATTTCAGAAGCCGGCGGGTTACAAAATTCATCGCAGAGGTTTGATAAGGAAACGGGTGAAAGAGCCGGGGCGATAAGTTTCCTCACGCGCCGGGTGTTCGCCGTGAACATGGCTTGTATCTGCCAAACTATGACTGATATATGAAAGCGCCTCACTGCCGGAAGTAAACCCGGTAGCGAGGCGCTTTCTGTATCTGCTTAGCACTTGATTTCCGCAACGGCATCTTGGAGTTCTTTCAGAAGCGAAAGGGAATGCTTTGCGGAAATCGCGGAGGGAGTTCCCGCCATGAATTTCAGCCCGCACCGCGTCAAGTCGGACCATTTGCCGGGTACAGCCCGCGGTGTTCCGAGACCTCATATCCGTCTGTTTGTCATTCCATTTGGCGAACCAAGCAGCAGAGAGGGAATGCCCCACGAATGGATATTTTCGGTAAGGCACATGCTTTAAATTTCATCAAAAACCAAAGTTCACAAATAATGAGCCTGTGGCTGATATATTCGCTCAATTTCCTTGCACTTGATGAGTTACAGCAATTGGATTTTCCAAAATAAATTTTTTAAATTCCCCCCAAAAAAACGGGGCGGAAAAATCCGCCCCGTCAATCAGTTAGTTCAATGCCTGCATTTTCTTTTCCTGTCATAGGCAAGGACACCAACCATCCCGCCGCAAGATACCATCAGTAAAACAACCCACAGCATAAAATTGCCGCTGGCCCCGGTCTGCGGGTTCACAGCAGCCTCGGAGCCCGTTTCCACTACTGCTGTGGACGCATTGGATTCTATCTCAATCATATTCTTATTGCCGGTGGGAGAAATCACGGTATCAGCTTGCGTGATCTCTTTGGTCAAAGCCTCATCGGAGAAATACTTTCCGCAGACAGGGCAGTACCAGTAGGCGATATTGCCCGGCTTCCAGCGTGTGGCCTTCTGTTTTTTCACAGATCGCCGCTTCTGAAGAACAGCCGGCGCTGACGGTTTCTGTAAACGCCGCTCCGCAGAAAGACAGGATCATAATCGCCGAAAGCAGAATCGCCATAATTCGCTTTTTCATGATCCCTTTCATTCACGTTTTCGCAGGGGCTGTTATCAACAGGTATACCTTTTAACAGCTCACCAAATCAATTTAAATTACAAACAATAAAGCCGGGGTTTTAATATATTTTACAAAAATATGGCAGCAAAAAAAGCTTTTTTTCTGTACTTATTGCCGGGGCGGCCTCGCGCGTGCCGCACTCTCTGCCTGAAATTATCGGTAACCGGAATTTCCGGCCTGCCGGGCTTCACGCCTTTTACTTTTGCCGCTGCGACCTCATCGGTCTGCCGCTTTTGGCAGGCTTTTTCGCGGTTAAAAAAGGGGATGATTAAATCATCCTCAAAAATTATACCCCTCATCTGGCGAGAGCATTTTTATGTTTTATTTTTCCGTCGTAGGCAGTCAAAGAAGAAACAAGAAAAAACGCGGGGAAAGGCGAAAATTTTCATTTATCTTTCCTTGAAATGCAAAATGAGCACGGAACTTCCGTGCTCATTCGCGCTCAAAATCAAATGTGCAATTTTTTGAAAACCGCCGGGCACACTGCAATGGCAGTGACCGGCACACAGAAGTAGCGAACAAACGCTATAACGTTTCCCGAAGGAAGCAGAAGCTTCATTGAGCCGTAAACGGCTACTACCAGCAACATTCCAACGCAGAAACGTATAGTTTTTGTTTTAATGCTGCCCTCAACCTCAAAATTTATAAATTTAGTTTCAATATAGGCTGCTGCGGCTAGGCCGACGGCAAAGCCAAAACTCTTCCAAAAATCAGCAATGTCGCCGGTCATAAAACAGAATGGTGTAAAAATAAGCGAGCTTATTAAAAAGAGCAGCGATTTGTGGTTTGCCAGGCGGCGGTAAATAAGCCAAAGAACAAGCGGAACACAAATTCCAATAAAGTAACCCGCGGCTACATCCATTGGCCAGTGAACACCCAAATAGAGCCTTGAAACCCCAACAAGAAGAGGCAGTATTATAGCAATGGCCCAAAAGCGCTTGCGGTTGACGGCCCGAGCAAGCGCGGTATAAACATTTGCCGCGTTTTGAGTATGGCCGCTTGGAAATGAATAACCGGTGGCCGTACTCTCACGAAGGGTGCGTATACCTTCCAAACCTATGGGGCGCTCGATTTTAAAAATGCCTTTTACAGAATTGACCACAAGGTTGCCCATAGCGGAACACCAGCAAAGCCAGTAGCCCATTTCTTTGTTTATGCACCAATATATCAGAGCAACTATCGGGATAAGAATAAACTCTTCACCGAACATAGTTATTATTTGAAATATTATGTCAAGAGCCGGGCTTGCTACAGATTGGATACTTTTTATAATCTCAGCCTGAAATTCCATTTTCTCACCTCATGTTTCACTATAACATAAACCTCATATTTCACTATAACATAAAAAAACGCCAGTGAAAAGACTAAAATTGAGGTCATAGCAAAATTTTTTAAATTCGTGCGAAGTGTTATAAAAATTCAGTTTTTGATAAGGTAGAAAAAACTGGATTTGAATGGTAAGGCAGCTTGCATTTAATAACGCCTGGCAGAAGGCTCTACCTGCAATAAAAGCCATAATAAACTTGTAAGTGCAAAAAACTGCTGTCTTTTACCGTATAGAAATGCGGTAAGCCATTTAAAACAAGTCTCATGCACATTGCCAGCTGCCGCGCGGCAGCTTCTCCCTCGCGCAAAAAGCGAAAAGCCCGCTATTGCAGGCCTTGCGCCTAACAGGCGAAAATGAAAAAACAGCGCCGTTTCATTTTTAATCAACTATTTTTTGCTATGGCATAGGTTTCTGGCGATTTCTGCTTCAATTCAGCAACCCCGTTTGAGTTATTGGTGACATCAGGACTTCCATAGTATTCGACTTCACCTGCGCCGGAAATTTTCACATAGAGATCATCCGTAACGGAGATATCAGCTTCGCCAGCACCGGAGATTTCTATACTGGCGCTCTTACAAAGGAGCCTTTTGCCATCAAGTTCTCCGGCACCTGCAATTTCAAGCGAAAAATTCTCTGCCATTCCGGAAATTTCAATATCCGCAGCGCCTTTTGCGTCAATATAGACTGTTTGAGCATTTACGTTGTAAATGCCAGCTTCGACGCCGCCGGATATGTCAAGGTACAGATCATTAACATCAGAAGCGTCAACAGAAAGGGGAAGGCCGCCTGCGACAACAATCTTATCAAAATTAGCATAAATGGTAAGAATAAATTTTTTTGTGATGAAGGAACGCTGCTTGTCGACAGAGACCTTGATCTGGCCGTCGTTAATATCTACATTAAAACCATAATTATCGAGATCCTTGCTGTAAGTAGCTTCTACACGGGGAGCATCAGCGTGGACGATCTTTATAACGATATCATCGTCATCTCCCGCAAAGGAGATTTTATCAAAAACTATGCTATTTAGAGCGCCGTCCTCCCATGACCAAGAGGCGGTTTTGTAGTCGTTTGAAAGCTTAATGGGTACAATAGCATCCTTTGTTTCATAAAGATTTTTAACCACAAAAGAACAGCCTGAAAGCAAAATTCCGCATAAAATTAAACAGAAAACAGGCGCTATTATTTTTTCCATAACTTCACCCCTTTTAAAAATTACATAATAATATAAGATAATTTAAAAAATTTCTGATTTTAACTTTAACGTTGTGGAAAGCCTGCCACTGCGATTAAATTGATATTTCTTTAAAAAAGCTTTCACCCGCAGTTCTATTGGTGTTGAGACCAAATATATCAAGAATGGTTTTACCCTCATCAGCATAGGTTGACCTTGTGCCAAGGTCAACACCGGGCCTTATTGCTTCGCCGTAAGCCAAGAAAGGAATGTACTCCCTTGAGTGGTCGGTAGAGGGGGTTGCGGGGTCACAACCGTGGTCGGCGGTTATCATCAATACGTCCTCTGGCCTCATTTTTTTCATAAAGCCGCCAAGCCATTCATCAAATTCGTTAAGAGCGTGGGCATAGCCCGGGGCGTCGTTCCTGTGGCCATAAAGCATGTCGAAATCTACAAGATTTACAAAACAAAGCCCAGTAAAATCATTTTCCTGAAGTTCAGAGGTGCGTTCCATTCCTATGCTGTTTGGACCGGTACGATATGTTTCAGACACGCCTTTGCCGGCAAATATATCGTGAATTTTTCCAACACCAATAGTGGAGAAGCCGTTTTCCATTAGAACATCAAGAACAGTGTCTTTTGGAGGAACCAACGAGAAATCATGCCGCCCAGAGGTGCGGTAAAACTCGGGGTATTCCCCTTTGAAAGGTCTTGCAATGACTCTTCCAACTGCATGGTCGCCTTTAAGGATGTTCCTGGCCTTTTCGCAAAGTTCATACAGCTTTTCAAGTGGGATGACATCTTCATGGGCGGCAATTTGGAAAACGCTGTCGGCAGAGGTATATATTATAGGTTTGCCGGTGGCAATGTGTTCGCGTCCGTAATCCATAATGAGCTGGGTGCCGCTGTAAGGCCTATTGCAGAGCACATCAAGTCCGGTAGCTTCAGTAAAAGCGGAAATGACCTCGTCAGGAAAGCCGTTTGGGTATGTTGGAAACGGTGTTTCTGACACAACACCTGCAAGCTCCCAGTGGCCGGTGGTGGTATCTTTGCCCATGCTTTTTTCATTCATGCGGCCGAAAGCCCCTTTAGGGTATATAGATCTTTCAATGCATGAAACTCCTTCGATGTTTCCAAGGCCGAGGCTTATCATGTTAGGAACATTGAGCTCGCCCGTTTCGGCACAAGCGGCCAAGGTGTTACTGCCTTCATCGCCGAAGAGCCCGGCATCAGGGAGTTCACCAACGCCAAAAGAATCTAACACTATCCAAAAAACCCTTTTGATCTTTTTCAAGGGGTAATTTCTCCTTTCTCGATATCGTCTTTATCTTTTTTACCTTTTATAACTTTATATGCCTCTGTTTTTTGAGGCATGTTTTTGTTTTTAAGTAAATATTCAAAAATCTCTTTAGAGAACTTATATATTATTGCGAAAGCGGGAACGCCTATAAACATACCTATAACCCCGAACATATCCCCGCCAATTAGGATTGCGAACATGACCCAAAGAGCAGGAAGGCCAGTGCTGTTGCCAAGGATCTTTGGTCCAATAATATTTCCGTCAAGCTGCTGAAGGGCAAATACAAAAATGATAAACCAAAGCGCTTGCCACGGGTCAATCATAAGAAGAACGAGCACGCCGGGAATAGCACCAATGATGGGCCCAAAGAATGGAATAACATTTGTTACCCCAACAATGAAACTTATAAGCAGGGAATACTCAAGGCGGAGAATACTTGTACCAATAAAGCAGAGTACACCTATAATTAATGAATCAAGCAGTTTCCCGTTGATAAAGCCGCTGAAAATCTTATGGCTCTCTCTGGCGACGCGTACGGCGGTTCCGGCAATCTTTTTGCTAAAAACCGCATATATTAACTTTTTGACCTGGGCGATGAGCGTTTCCTTGCTGAATAGGAAATATACCGAAATAATTGACGCGAGAACAAGATCCATCACAACGCCGCCTATTTTAACGGATACATTCGCGATGTTGACAATTTGGGGAAGAAGCTGAGCGCTATACTGTTTAACAAGCTCTATGATGCTTTCTGTTGTTATTTCAAAATTGAGAAATGGATCAATAAATTCTGTGCTTAGATTGTACTTAGCGGCTAAATTCATTATAAAAGTTTTAACCCCGTCATAGTATCCAGGTATGTTGGAAATAAGGGTATTAATGCTGTCGCTGACATCGGGGATTATTATTACAAAGAAAAGTGACAGAATGGCCACTGCTGCGATCCAAGAAGCAATAATGGCAAGAACTCTTTTTAAAACCGCATGGGGGCGCTTTTTTTCAACAAAATCAAACAGCCGTTCGAAGAACATCATTGGTCCATTCAGAATATACGCAAAAATGAATGCAAAGTTAAATGGACGCAAAAGCGACAATATATAGCTGAATATGTTCAGGACATCTTTTCGGTTTGCAATAATAAAGTAAATTAGCAAAATTCCCGCTCCACTCACAATATATGTGAGTGCGCGTTTAGTCATACTTTTTGTCCATTCGAGTTTCATTTTTCCACTTCCCATTGATAATAGCTTTTTATTTATATTATCATATAAGGCGGTAAAAATCTACTTGTTATTTTTTAATATTTTGGTTATATTTATTAAAATTAATAAAATTATCGCTTTTCTATGAATAATTATAAGGAAGGCAAAATGAAAAGCGGCCCGATTTTAAGCGGGGCTTTTAATTATTAATTGATAGTAAAAACTGCTTGTCTAATATGTTGCCAGCGGCGCTTCATCGTCATCCTCCATTTTTTCAATAGAGCGAATAACCACTTCATAGCTGTAATTTTCATTTACTACAACTGTTCCGCTTTCACCAGCACGCTTTCCAAGCACTGCTTTACCAAAAGGGGATTCTTTGCTAACGAAGCCTTTTGAAACGTCGTAGCGAACGCCTGTAACTATTCGGTAAGTTTCCTCTGTGTCATCTTCGGGAATATAAACGGTGACTCTGTCATAAAGCCCTACCACGCCGTCTTCTGAAACGTCATCTATAACAATAGCGGTCTTTATCATAGCTTGAAGGTAGCGAATACGGCTGTCGTTGCGATTTTTAGCGCGTTTGGCCTCTTTATATTCAAAATTTTCAGAAAGATCGCCGTAGCTACGGGCAATTTTGACATCTTCTATAAGTTTGGGGCGCAGCTCCAAAACGCGGCGGTCAAGCTCCTCCTGCATTTTTGCTATATCTTTTTTAGTAAGTTCGTCATGCATAAAAATTTCTCCTAAAGTTTCTTATAAAAATTATTATAACTCAAAAATAAATTTTAAGCTACCCGCGATTTTTTAAATTAAATTAAAAATGATATAATAATAATTTGTAAATTTGGGCTGTTCATCTTGAGAAAAAAGTTATATAATGTTAGAGTACGTGCGATAAACAAAATTTGTTTTTGAAATGGAGGATTCGGATTTGAGACCCGTAAAAATATTTGCTGACAGCACTTGTGACCTTTCTTCTGAACTTGTTGAAAAATATAATATCACTATTATTCCGCTTTATGTGAGCCTTGGAAGCAAAGCATACCTTGATGGAATTGAAATTCACCCGAAGGATATTTTCAAATATTATAATGAAACCAAGAAGCTGCCAAAAACAGCGGCGGTTCCTGTAACTTCATACGAAGAAGCATACGGTTTTGCGGTTTCTAACGGTTATGATGTGGTACATTTTACAATAAGCTCTGAGTTTTCCGCGTGTTACCAAAATGCCTGCATTGCGGCTAAAGAGATCGGCCATGTTTGGCCGGTGGATTCACGCAACCTTTCCACCGGTATAGGGCATCTTGTTCTAATTGCGGCAGAGCTTGCAGCACAGGGAAAACCTGCCGAAGAAATAGCCGAATATGTAAAGGAAGTTGCCGGAAGAGTGGATGCAAGTTTTATTATTGATAAATTGGAATTCCTTCACAAAGGGGGAAGATGCAGCGGTGTTGCGGCCCTTGGCGCAAATGTGCTAAAACTAAAACCTTGTATTGAAGTTGTGGACGGCAAAATGATTGTAGGGAAAAAATACCGCGGAAGCTTTGAAAAAGTTGTGAAAGAATATATTAAAGATAGGCTGGATGGGAATGATAACATCGAACTAAAAAGAATATTTCTCACTTGGGCGGGGGTTGACAGCAAGCTTATAGACGAGCTTAAAAACGATATAAAATCTTATCTTCCTTTTGAGGAGATCCTTGTGACAGAGGCCGGAAGCACAGTTACTGGACATTGTGGTCCCGGAACGCTTGGAATACTTTATATTGATAAAAATAAAAAATAAAAGTCTTTTTTAAGAGGTTTAAATGAAAAGTTTAAAGAAGCTTTACAGAATAGGAAGAGGCCCTTCAAGTTCACATACTATGGGGCCTGAAAGAGCAGCGAACATATTTAAAGAAAAACACCCCGATGCAGACGGCTTTCAGGTTACGCTCTATGGCTCTCTTGCGAAGACCGGCAAAGGCCACATGACGGATGCGGTCCTTCGCCAAAGCTTTGCGCCTATTCCCTCTAAAATTATTTTTGATACTGAATTTAATGATGGACTTGCCCACCCAAACGCAATGGACATGCAGGCGTTCAAAAACGGTGAGGAACTTGAAAGAGTACGTGTATATAGCGTTGGCGGTGCCGCTATAAGGTTTGAAGGTTCGACCCATGAACCGGCTCCAGAGATATATAAAGAAAACAGTTTTTCCGAAATAGCCGCCTATTGCAAAGAGAACGACTTAAGAATTTGGCAATACGTTGAGCAGATGGAGGGTCCGCAGATCTGGCTTTACCTTGATGAAGTCTGGCAGGCAATGAAAAGATCTATACGCGAAGGGCTTGCAGCTGAAGGCGTTCTTGCAGGGGGCCTCGGGGTGCAGAGAAAAGCGGCATATTTATATAATCAATATCATATGGACGAAAGTGCAGAAACAAGGGAAAACCGCATAGTATGTGCCTATGCTTATGCGGTCAGCGAACAAAATGCCAGCACTGGAACGGTGGTAACCGCTCCTACATGCGGAGCCGCCGGTGTAGTTCCAGCCGTACTTTACTATTTTCAAAAGAAACGCAGCCTTTCAGATGTGGACATTCTTCATGCCCTTGCCACTGCAGGTATTATAGGGAATTTGATAAAGACCAATGCTTCTATATCCGGTGCCGAATGCGGCTGTCAGGCAGAGGTGGGCAGCGCCTGCTGCATGGCCTCTGCGGCACTTGCGGAAATCTGCGGAATGAGTCTTGATCAGATAGAGTATGCGGCGGAGGTTTCGATGGAACACATGCTTGGCCTTACATGCGACCCTATAGACGGTCTAGTGCAGATCCCATGTATAGAGCGGAACGCTGTAGCGGCAATGAGGTCAATTAACGCACTTTCTCTAGCTAATTTCCTTACCCATACAAGAAAAATCTCTTTCGATATGGTGGTGAAAACAATGTATGAAACGGGAAAAGATATGCATTGCCATTACCGTGAAACTTCGGAAGGCGGCCTTGCAAAAAATTATTCAGAATAGGGCAAGCGCCGCATAAGCGGCGCTTTTTTGCTGTTGTATTTTAATAGCGTCAAAAATCCGGCACATACATAAAACTAAACGGGGAACAATAGCCATGAGGTGATTTTATGGCGAAAAAAGGTATGAAAAAAGTGGATTGGCGCAAACCGGAAAGCGTGCCGCCAAAAGCATATAAGTGGGGCGAAAGGGAGAAAGAAGCGATTGAGTCTATGGATAAAATAGCACCCACACAAAAAGTTTTCCGTTCTAAAGCGGCAGAAGAAGGGGAAAGGCTTGGCCCTGTTTGGCAGCCGGCAGATATTGGAACCGAGCATTTTACTGAGAGCTCAAGTACAGCATATTTAAGGAATATGGATTATTAAAATTTTTAATAGTTCAGATAGAAAAGCGCCATAAAACGGCGCTTTTTATTTTATACCACTGGCACTTTATATCAAACAATAGGCGCCTGCTATGCGGAGGGCATTATAGGACAATTTTAAGAAAAGGAGTAGCTTATTTGTATAATATTTGCAAAAAAATTAACGCAACCTATTGACATAAAGCTTTAAATATTGTATCATTTGAAACAGAAATGGAGGGATTTTATGACCGCAAAGGATAAAGAAATTCTTGGCTCGGTTCCTCTTTTTTCTTCACTTGAAAGCGGTGTATGCGAAGGCTGGATCAGAGATAAAAAAGCTTTTTTGCTGGCAGTAAAAAAGGGAGAAACCATAATGACAGCGAAAAATTTTAACCGCTGCCTGGTGCTTATAACAAAGGGTTCAGCTACCGTTTCAAAAATAGGTTCCGATGGGAAACGAACAGTGATCAACACTTTGATTCCGGGGGATTTTTTTGGAATGGCTACACTTTTTTATGAAAAGGAGGAGTACCCTTCGGAAATAATGGCGGAAAGCCCCTGCCGGATGATAATTTTTCCAAAAGGGCTTGTGGAAGAAATATTTGAATCATATCCGAAATTTGCCAAAGAGTACGTTACTCTTCTTTCGGAGAAAATACATTTTCTGAACGGCAGGCTTGAAATATTTGCTGAAAGCGAAACGGAAGAAAAGCTTTTGAGGTATATAATTGTAATAGCTAAAGGAAGAAGAGAATTTGAACTTCCGTGCTCAATTTCACGGTTGGCAGAGAGCCTTGGCGTGGGGCGTGCGTCTGTATATAGGGCTTTCGGCTCCCTTTCAGACAAGAAGATTCTTATAAAAGAGGGCAAAAAAATAGTTATACCTGAGCCGGAAAGGCTTTAAAAATGATATTTGGAGGATATTTTATGAAAAAAATAGTCGCATTAATACTTGCGCTGACAATGCTTCTGAGCTTTGGAGCGTGTTCGCAAAATGAGCAGGAAAGTCAGAGCGAAAGTTCAGAAAAGGAAACTGAACTTTCAGAATCTGTTCCGGAAGAAACAGATATACCCGAATTCACCGGGGCGGAAATCAAAATAGGCGTGCTCAAAGGCCCTACCGGAATGGGTGCCGCATGGCTTATGGATCAGAACGAACAGGGCCTTACACTTAACAACTATGATTTTACCATAGCAGGCGCAGCGGATGAACTTACAGGCCGCCTTATAAGCGGGGACCTTGATATTGCCGCGCTTCCTACAAATGCTATATCGACTCTTTACAACAAAACGGAGGGCGAAATAGTCGCCCTTGGAGTAAATGCGCTCGGTGTTCTCTATGTTCTTGAAAACGGAGAAAGCATCCAAACAGTTGCAGACCTTGCTGGAAAGACCATTCTTGCTTCCGGGCAGGGAAGCACGGCCGAATATGTGCTGAATTATATTCTCGAGAAAAATGGAATAAGCGCCGATATTTATTGGGCAAGCGAACATAGCGAAGCGGCTACGCTTGCACTATCAGGCGAATATGATATTGTGATGCTTCCTGAGCCCTATGTCACAAGTGTAACCAGCAAAAGCGAGGACTTCCGTGTTGTGCTCAACCTCAGTGATGAGTGGGAGAAGCTCGGCGGAGGAGTTCTTACAATGGGAGGAATAGCTGTTCGCAAAGCATTTCTTGATGAAAATCCAGAAGCAGTTGCCGAATTTGTAAAGGATTTTGGAAACAGCGTTGAGTATACAAACAAGAATATTGCTGAAACAGCGGAGCTTATAGAAAAATATGAGATAGCTACAGCCGCAGTGGCAAAGTCAGCACTCCCGCGCTGTAACATAGTCTGGCTCCATGGAGAGGAATATGCCGAAACACTTGAAAACTTCTTGAAAGTGGTGTATGAATATAATGCTGCCGGTATAGGGGGAAATATGCCGGAAGAGGATTTTTACGCAAAATATTGACTAAAAACTGTAACTGAAGGGTGGTGACGGAATATGAAGCAATTTTTGCGAGGGCTTGGCGCAACAGCTTTTTGGCTTGCGGCTTGGCAGATAACATATTGGCTTGTGGGAAAACCGGTCCTTGTTCCGTCGCCGGTTTCAGTTTTTTTAAAAATTGCTGAGCTCATCTTTACAGAGGAATTTTGGCTTTCCGCCGCGGCCTCGCTTTCAAGGGTGGCGGCGGGCTTCCTTATTGGAACGGTGCTTGGGGTGCTATTTGCTGTGAGCACAGCAAATAGCACTTTTGCAAGGGCGCTTTTAAGCCCGCTTTTGCACACAATAAAGGCCACGCCGGTTGCGTCGTTTATAATTCTTGCCGTTATTTGGTTAAGTGTTGGAAACGTTCCGGTGCTCACGGCAGTGCTTGTTGTTTTGCCGGGGGTATGGGCCAATGTTGAAAGTGGGATTTTTGCTACGGACCAAAAACTTATTGAGATGGGTAAAGCTTTTAAAATGACGAGGTGGAACATGCTTTTAAAAATAAAGGTTCCATCTGTTAAACCCTATTTTCTTGCTGCTGTTAGCAGCGCTATGGGAATGGCATGGAAAGCCGGCATTGCAGCGGAAGTGATCTGCCCATATAAAAACTCTATTGGTACAGCTCTTCATGATTCTAAAATATATCTTGAAACAACGGAGCTTTTTGCATGGACAGCAGTTGTAATAATACTGAGCGTATTGCTGGAAAAGCTGGTGTTAACGCTTATTAAGAAGGGGGAAAACACCGGTGCTCGAATTTGAAAGCGTTTCTTTTTCATATGATGAAAAGCCCGTGCTCGAAAATTTTAACTTTCATGCGGAAAAGGGCACGGTAACATGTGTTCTTGGCCCTTCTGGCCTTGGAAAAACAACCCTCATGAATCTTGCTGCAGGCCTTTTGAAGCCGCAAAAAGGGAGAGTAAAGCTGTTTGAAGGACGGTATTCGTTCATTTTTCAAGAGGACAGGCTTTTGCCATGGCTTACTTCAATAGAAAACATCACTGCCATAGGGGCAAAAAAAGAGCAAGCGGAAATATTTTTAGAAAAGGTCGGCCTTTTTGAGGCGGCAGAAAAGTACCCAAATGAACTTTCAGGCGGAATGAAGCGCCGCCTTGCAATTGCAAGGGCGTTTGCCTTTGGCGGGGATGTTTTCTTTATTGATGAGCCGCTTCAGGGGCTTGACGTAAAAACATATGCAAAGATATTATCGCTTCTTAAGTGTGAACTGGAAGAAAAAACGGCTATGGTAATAACTCACAGCCCAAAAGAGGCGCTTTCCCTCGGAAACAGAATAATGCTTGTGGGTAAAACTCCACTAAAAATACTTGCTGACGCTGAAAGTAAGAATTTTACGAATGAGGACGAGCTTAAAAAATATATGGAACGCTTTTTATAAGTCCCTTATTCGTTTAAGTGTTGCTGGCAGGATTAGTGAAGAATCAGTAGATTTCGTGTATAAGAAGCTGGTCCCTACAAGTAGTGGCGACCGAATATTTTTTAGCATATGCTCAACCGGATGGCAGTCTAACGCTGTCAGAATTTTTTGATAATCGTCCATATGATGATGAATTGCTTCAAGAGTATTTGTATTGTTGCAATAACGAGATCCCTTTTGAAAGGACTCGGTTTGTATCAAATTTTGATAAGAGTCAAGAGTAAACAACTTCTGTTTTAGAGCAGTTATCAGCGGATTATAGCTGACCATTTTGCTGCAGATAATATTAATATGAACGATTTTTTATAAAAGCACGGCAACGTAAGGTTAATAATGGATTTTTATAAACCGAAGTTTAAAGAAAGTTTGCCGTGAAGATATTGACAGTCCGGCGTTACCATGTTATAATATTTAAAATTGATTTTTAAACTGATACAGAGATGTCGGTAAGATTAAAAAATACAGGAATTGTGGTGAAAAATATCATAGCTCCTTTTTGCGTGACTTTGCGCCTTGCTGACATTGACGGCAGGGCTTTTTTTATTGCTAATTTTTGGCTAGGGCAACAAAATAAAAAAATGCCGCAATGCGGCCGCTTAAACCGATAAATGATCGGCATGAAGGAAACTAAAGTGCCCGGTTTTTATTGTTTGGAAGCAAAGCTCAAAGCCAGCTATATTTTATTATTATGGATAGGAGGGCGACCAATGGAACTCAATTATGAAGGAAATTTATACTATATGCCAAAGCCTTTCTCCGATGTTCCATTCTCAGATAATGTACTTCCTTTTGTAGAAAAAGGATATTTTGTTTTTCCCGGCTTTTGCGATGTGCATGTGCATTTTCGTGAGCCGGGTTTTTCATATAAGGAGACCATTAGGACCGGTTCACTTGCGGCGGCTTGCGGCGGCTATACCGCAGTCTGCACAATGCCAAATCTAAATCCGGTGCCGGACAGTATTGAACATCTTAATGAGCAGTTAAAAATAATTAATGAATGTGCCATTATTAATGTTTACCCTTATGGAGCAATTACGGTTGGACAAAAAGGCGAGGAACTGTCCGACCTTGACGGAATGACCGATAAGGTGATAGCATTTTCAGATGACGGAAGGGGAGTTCAGTCTGAAGAGATGATGCGGGAGGCCATGCTTAAAGCGAAGGCCCTTGGCAAACTGATAGTTGCTCATTGTGAGGACAATTCCCTGTTGCGGGGTGGATATATCCACGATGGAGCATATGCCAAAGCCCATGGCCACAAAGGCATTTGCAGTGAAAGCGAATGGAGACCAATAGAGCGCGACCTTCGCCTTGCAAAGGAGACTGGGTGCGGCTACCACGTATGTCATATATCTTGTAAAGAAAGCGTTGCGCTAATACGCGGAGCAAAGGCGGAAGGAATAGATGTTACTTGTGAAACAGCTCCGCACTATTTACTTCTTGACGAAAACAATATCGAGGAAGACGGACGCTTTAAAATGAACCCGCCCCTTCGTTCGAAAGAAGACAGACTTGCTTTAATTGAAGGTATAAAAGACGGTACCATAGATATGATCGCCACAGACCATGCGCCTCACAGTGCAGAGGAAAAGGCAAAGGGCCTTGCAGGAAGCGCTTTTGGAATAGTTGGCCTTGAAACGGCGTTCCCGCTTCTGTACACATACCTTGTAAAAAAAGATATCATAACCTTAGATCGTTTGATCCAGCTTATGGCAGTAAATCCGCGCAAGAGATTTGGAATTCCACTTGGAGAGGACTACACCGTTTGGGACCTTGAGCACAATACTAAAATAGATCCGGAGAAGTTCTTTTCAAAAGGCAGAGCCACGCCGTTTGCCGGCACTGAAATATTCGGCAGATGCATTCTTACTGTGGCAAACGGTAAAAAAGTTTATAATATTGATGATATAAAAATGGAGGAAAGTTAAAATGGCAAAGAGAACGGACATTAAAAAGGTACTGATTATAGGTTCGGGCCCAATTGTTATAGGTCAGGCCGCAGAATTTGACTATGCCGGAACACAGGCCTGCCTTGCACTTAAAGAAGAGGGTTATGAGGTCATACTCTGCAATTCAAACCCTGCCACTATTATGACTGATACCTCTATTGCGGATAAAGTCTATATGGAACCGCTTACCCTTGAGTATATAGCGAAGATTTTGAGATATGAACGTCCCGACGCCATTGTTCCGGGAATCGGCGGCCAAACGGGCCTTAACCTTGCTATGCAGCTTGAGAAAAAAGGCATTTTGAAGGAATGCGGAGTGGAACTGCTTGGCACCTCTAGCGATAGCATAGAGCGCGCCGAGGACCGGGAACTTTTTAAAGAGATGTGCCAATCCATAGGTGAGCCGGTAATTCCTTCAGAAATTACATATAGTTTGGACGAAGCGAAAGAGGCCGCCAAACGTATAGGCTACCCGGTAGTTCTTCGCCCTGCGTTCACGCTTGGCGGTACCGGCGGCGGTTTTGCCTATAATGAGGAGGAGCTTGTTGAGATTGGCACCAATGGGTTCAAGCTTTCCCCGGTTCATCAAGTGCTGGTAGAAAAGAGCGTAAAGGGCTATAAAGAAATCGAGTTTGAGGTAATGCGTGATTCCAATGACCACGCTATTACGATCTGTGGAATGGAAAATGTCGACCCGGTAGGCGTTCACACCGGCGACTCTATAGTCGTTGCACCGATACTTTCGCTTTCTGAACATGACCTTAAAATGCTCAATGACAGCGCCATAAAAATAATCCGGGAACTTAAAATAGAGGGCGGCTGCAACGTGCAGTTTGCTCTTGACCCCATTTCCAGTGAATACTTCCTTATTGAGGTCAATCCCCGCGTTTCCCGTTCATCGGCGCTGGCTTCTAAAGCCAGCGGTTACCCAATAGCCCGCGTCACCGCCAAAATTGCCCTTGGAATGGCGCTTGAGGATATTCCTGTAGCGGGTGGCACAGCGGCTTTGGAACCAAGCCTTGATTATATAGTTGCTAAATTCCCACGCTTCCCGTTTGATAAATTTGCCGACGCTCCAAATACCCTTGGAACGCAGATGAAGGCCACCGGTGAAGTTATGGGAATTGGTTCCACTCTTGAGGAATGCTTATTAAAATCTGTACGCTCTCTTGAAACGGGGGTATGCCATTTTTATATGAAAAAGTTTGACAAAATGACAGAAGAGCAGCTTCTTTCATATGTTGAGGAATATAAAGATGACAATATTTATGCTGTTTTCGAACTGCTGCGCAGAGGAGTTTCTGTGGAAAAGCTCCACAAAGCTACTATGGTAACTGAGCTGTTTCTTGAGTCATTTAAAAAGATAGCGGATATGGAAGTGGAACTTAGGGAAAATGTAAACGACATTAGCGTTTTGAAAAAGGCAAAAGTTATGGGCTTTTCCGACAGATTTATTGCCTCACTTTGGAAACTTAAAGAGGTGGAGGTATATGAAAAGCGCAAAAAAAATGCAATAATTCCTGTGTTTAAAATGGTAGATACTCTCCACACCGGTACTTATATTGCTTATCTCTATTCCTCATATACCGGAGAGAATGAATCCCGCCTTACAGATAAAAAGAAGATTGTTGTACTTGGCGCCGGACCTATTCGTATTGGTCAGGGCGTAGAGTTTGACTATTCCACTGTTCACGCGGTGCAGACAATTCGCCGTGCTGGCTATGAAGCAATTATTATAAATAACAATCCGGAAACAGTCTCCACCGACTATACTACAGCGGATAAACTCTATTTTGAGCCGCTCACTACTGAGGACGTCATGGCAATACTTGATTTTGAAAGACCGGAGGGAGTTATTGCCTCTTTAGGAGGGCAAACGGCTATTAATCTCGCACAGCCGCTTATGGACCGGGGCGTAAAAATAATTGGTACGGACTGCGCTGCCATAGAACGGGCCGAAAACCGCGACAGCTTTGAAAAAATACTCATTGACCTCAATATTCCTCAGCCTAAAGGTAGAGCGGTTACCAAAATAGAAGACGGCGTTTCCGCCGCTGCGGAGATTGGTTACCCAGTTCTTGTTCGCCCATCATTTGTATTGGGCGGAAGAGCCATGCAGATAGTTGCTAATGAAGAGCAGCTACGTCATTACCTTAAAACCGCGGTTGAAATCGATTCCGATAAACCGGTGCTTGTTGATAAGTACATTGAGGGTAAAGAGGTTGAGGTAGACGCCATTTGTGATGGTCACGATGTGTTCGTTCCTGGAATAATGGAGCTTGTAGAGCGCACGGGTATCCATTCAGGGGACTCCATAAGCGTCTACCCGACATTTTCTATCTCTGATAATGTAAAAGGTATTATTCTGCAATATGCCAAAAAGCTTGGACTTGGCATAGGAATAATTGGTCTTTATAATATCCAGTTCATTGTGGATAAAAATGAGGATGTATATATCATTGAAGTAAATCCCCGTTCTTCCCGCACGGTGCCGTTCCTCTCAAAATCCACGGGGTACAGCCTTGCGGATATTGCGACCGAAGTGATACTTGGCAAAACGCTGAAAGAACAGGGCATCTTTTCAATCTATCCTGAGGAGAAGAAGCGCTATTATGTGAAAGTGCCTGTTTTTTCATTCAATAAAATAAAAGGGCTTGACGCTTATCTTTCGCCGGAAATGAAATCTACCGGAGAAGCAATCGGCTATGACGATAAGCTGAACAGAGCTCTATATAAGGCGCTTCAGGCCTCCGGCACTCACCTTCAGAACTATGGCACGATCTTTGTTACCGTTGCGGATAAAGATAAAGACGAGGCTTTGCCTCTTATTCGGCGTTTTTACAACCTTGGGTTCAACATTGAAGCTACCGCAGGCACGGCAAAATTCCTTAAAGAGAACGGTATCCGCACGAGGTCACTTCATAAAATCAGCGAAGGCAGCGATGAGATCCCTGACGCTATAAGACAGGGCCATATTGCTTATATCATCAACACAAGAGATGTCAGCGCATCGAGTCAGGCCAGCGATGGCCAACAGATACGTCGTTTTGCCACTGAAAACAACGTGACAATTTTCACCTCTTTAGATACTGTTCGCGTGCTACTCGATGTGCTTGAAGAAACTACCCTTACTATCTCAACAATCAATGCTTAAAGGTGCAATATGAAAGACTGTATTTTGACTGTTATTGAAAATGTGGCGCTGACCGCAAATGTATATCAAATGCGGCTTCAGGGCGATTTAACCGATGTGACGCGTCCTGGGCAGTTTGTAAATATCAGCGTGGATGGGTTTTATCTGCGCCGTCCGATCTCTGTTTGCGACAAAGAGGGCGACATACTTACTATTATCTATAAAGTTGTGGGCGCGGGAACGGAAAAATTGGCCTCTATGATACCGGGTAAAACTTTAGCGGTACTCACTGGCCTTGGCAACGGATACAATGCTGCCGCTTCCGGCAAAAAACCGCTGCTTCTTGGCGGAGGCGTGGGCGTACCACCGCTTTATAAGCTGGCAAAAGAACTTTTAAGTGAAGGTAAAAAGGTAGCGGTCATACTTGGCTTCAACACAAAAAACGAAGTGTTTTATGAGGAAGAGTTCCGTTCCATCGGCTGCGACGTGACAGTTACAACAGTAGATGGCAGCTATGGAGTAAAAGGGTTTGTTACCAACGCTCTGCCAAATGACTACACCTATTTTTATACATGCGGTCCGGAACCAATGCTCAAAGCAGTGTATAGGGCAACCACAACTAGCGGTCAGTTTAGCTTTGAAGAGCGCATGGGCTGTGGCTTCGGGGCATGTATGGGGTGCAGTTGCAAAACAATAACCGGATATAAACGTATCTGCAAAGATGGGCCGGTACTGCAAAAGGAGGAGATATTATGGGAAGACTAAGAGTGAACCTATGTGGAACAGAACTTGAAAACCCAATAATCCCCGCCTCGGGCACCTTTGGATATGGATATGAATTTGCGGAATTTTACGATATAAATATGCTTGGCAGTTTTTCTTTCAAAGGTACTACGAAAGAGCCTCGTTTTGGAAACCCAACGCCGCGTATTGCAGAATGCACGGCTGGAATGATAAACGCTGTAGGGCTTCAAAACCCGGGGGTTGAAAAAGTTATTTTGGAGGAACTGCCCAAGCTAAAAAAATGCTTTAATAAACCTGTAATGGCTAATGTCAGCGGTTTTTCACTGGAGGATTATGCTGAAACTTGCGCCCTTCTTGATAAGGAGGAGCAGGTGGGCTGGCTTGAAATAAATATAAGCTGCCCCAATGTGCACGGTGGAGGAATGGCCTTCGGTACTGATAAAGATGCTGCAGCAAGCGTTGTAAGAGCCGTAAAAGAAGTGGCAAAAAAGCCCGTGATAGTTAAGCTTTCGCCGAACGTGACAGATATAGTTTCCATTGCCAAAGCCTGTGAAGAGGCTGGAGCGGACGGAATAAGCCTTATAAATACCCTGCTGGGAATGAGAATCGACCTTAGAAGCAAAAAACCGGTAATAGCGAATGTAATGGGCGGCTTTTCAGGCCCGGCGATCTTTCCAGTGGCATTAAGAATGGTCTACCAAGTGTCTCACGCTGTAAAAATTCCTGTGGTTGGAATGGGCGGTGTTTCAAAAGCAGAGGATGTTATAGAAATGATGCTGGCTGGTGCTACAGCGGTGGAAGTCGGCGCCGCCAACCTTGTGGACCCCTTTGCCTGCAAGAAAATAATAGAGGGGTTGCCTGCTACCATGGATAAATATGGCATTTCTGATCTTGAAAATATTATTGGAGGAATAAATTGATGGGAAAAGACGTTATAGTCGCTTGCGATTTTGCAAGCGCAAAGCAGACTTTCGAGTTTTTGGACAAATTTCAGGGCAGAAAACCATTTGTGAAGATCGGAATGGAGCTTTTCTATGCGGAAGGCCCATACATAGTTAGGGAAATAAAAAAGCGAGGGCATAAAATATTTCTTGACCTTAAACTCCACGATATTCCAAACACTGTAAGGAAGGCTATGGCGGTGCTTTCCAGCATGGATGTAGATATATGCAACCTCCATGCTGGAGGAACAATTGCCATGATGGAGGCAGCCCTTGCTGGTCTGACGCGCCCCGACGGAACAAGGCCGCTGCTTATCGCGGTGACACAGCTCACTTCCACTGATCAAGAATCAATGGAGAAGGATCTTCTCATTAAAGAACCGCTTGATAAAGTGGTAATGCACTATGCCATGAACGCAAAAAAGGCTGGACTTGATGGCGTTGTGTGTTCCCCGCTTGAGGCCGAAAAGGTACATAACACTTGCGGGACGGAGTTTCTTACTGTGACCCCAGGCGTACGTTTTGATGATGGTGATAAGGGCGACCAAAAGCGTGTTATGACCCCGGCAGAAGCCAAGGCCATTGGCTCAGATTATATTGTCGTTGGCCGCCCGATAACCGCTGCCGCTGACCCTGTGGCGGCTTATGAACGCTGTGTTAAAGAATTTGTTGACTAAGGAGAAAATAAAATGGAACTGAGAAAAGTGATTGCAAAGGATCTTCTTAAAATCAAGGCTGTTTTCTTCCGTCCAGAAGAACCTTTTACTTGGGCCAGCGGAATAAAAAGTCCCGTATATTGTGACAATAGGCTTACCCTAACTGCTCCAGAGGTTCGCTGTGACGTTGAAAATGGCCTTGCTGAACTTATTAGAGTAAACTACCCGGAGGCAGAGGTTCTTATGGGCACTTCCACAGCAGGAATAGCCCACGCTGCTATTACCGGTCACATTATGGAACTTCCTATGGGCTATGTACGTTCAGGGGCAAAAGATCATGGAAGGCAGAACCAAATAGAGGGAAGACTTGAAAAAGGACAGAAAGTAGTCGTTGTGGAGGATCTTATATCCACCGGCGGAAGCGTGCTTGAAGTGGTAAATGTTCTTCGAGAGGCCGGAGCTGAGGTGCTTGGGATAGTTTCGATCTTCACTTATGGAATGAAAAAGGGCCTTGACCGCCTCGAAGAGGCAAACGTAAAAAATGTTTCTTTGACAGATTTTGACTGTATTGCCGAGGTTGCGGCGGAGGAGGGCTATATAAAACCTGAAGATATAGACCGTCTTATCGCTTTCCGCAATAACCCATCCGATGAGAGCTGGATAGGAGCAAACAAATGAGAAGCGTGATAGATACACTTGACCTTTCCGTAAAAGAAGTTGATGAGCTTATAAGAACAGCCCTTGATATTATAGAAAATCCGTCAAAGTATGCTGAGGCCTGCCATGGAAAAAAGCTTGCGGCGTTATTTTTTGAGCCGTCAACCAGGACCCGTCTGAGCTTTGAGGCGGCAATGTACGAACTTGGCGGCAATGTGATATCAGTATCGGGAGCGGGCGGTTCATCTGCTGCCAAGGGCGAAAGCATTGCCGACACAGCTAAAGTTGTCAGCTGCTATGCTGATATTATTGCAATACGTCATCCCAAAGAGGGGTCGGCACTGGTGGCAGCAAAAAATGCTTCAATTCCGGTAATCAACGGCGGCGACGGAGGCCATTGCCACCCGACCCAGACTTTGGCCGATCTCCTCACTATCTATCGTGAGCGCGGCGGCTTTGATAATATGACAGTGGGTCTTTGCGGCGACCTCAAATATGGCCGCACTGTACATTCACTTATAGGCGCTCTTTCTCGCTATTCGGGAGTAAAATTCGTTCTTATTTCTCCTGAGGAACTGAGACTACCGGATTATATAAAAGCTGATGTAATAGAAAAAAGCGGCCTAAATTATTACGAGACAGATTCGCTTGATGAGGTGATAGAAGATCTTGATGTGCTTTACATGACCCGTATTCAAAGGGAGCGTTTTGACAGCATGGAAATCTATGAGCGTTTGAAAGACAGCTATATCCTTACTCGGGATAAGTTAAAAAGTGCAAAAGAAGATCTTTGCATAATGCACCCGCTGCCCCGTGTGAATGAAATAAGTGTAAAAGTAGATGAAGACCCGCGTGCATGCTATTTTAAACAGGTGCTCAACGGTAAATATATGCGTATGGCGTTGATACTTAAGCTTTTGAAAGAGGCGGAAGATGATCCAAAGAATCATACGGTAATTGCGGGATCTACTGGCTGTGGTAAGTGTACGAATCCGCACTGTATCACTTCCTGTGAGCAGGAACTTGAGCACCACATAAAGGAGAAAAACGGTGCCCTTCGTTGCACATATTGTGAAACAAAAATCAACTAATATAAACCTAGGTAACAACATAAAAGGAATGCTGTAAAACGGCATTCCTT
>CAZNVF010000009.1:0-22751 GCA_964576395.1 uncultured Oscillospiraceae bacterium | reverse complement strand
TCACGCATATGACCATTTCCCTCTGAGAAAAGATAAACAAATTTTTAGTTCATAAATCGACCTCCAAACAATTTTATTGTTACGGCTAAATTTTATAAGCCAAAAGGATATTTCCTTACAAACTACATTATATCAAAACAACTTGATATTTTCTATATTATATAAAAAAATTTTGCCAAATTGACGAAAAATATTTATTTGAACGTTTTTTTCTTGTTTATGCTTGCAAAATATCTTCAAAGTTGGCATAATGTATATTGATAAGAAATATTAAAAGGGAGGTGTTTGTTATGCAAAACGTTGCGGCGGTAGTGTATACTGCTGGCGGCAAATTTATGCATGAAAACTGCCCCAATGCACTTTGTGAGGTGCTGTTCCAGCCCATGATAGAATGGGTGAATTCTGCCCTTGACGCGGCCGGGATTTCAGATAAATGTTATGTTCGTCATAACGATGAAGAAAAAATTGAAAAATATACTGGTTCATCTCCTGTTTTTTGCCATATGGCAGGAAGCGGACATCCGGTACTTTCGGCAAAAGAGTGGCTGCGTGAGCGAAGTGAGGAGAATATTATTGTTCTTTGTGCCGAAGCTCCTTTTGTGGATGCGGGCTCTATAAAATCCTCTTTCAACCACCATGTTGAAACCAATTATGATATGACTGTTCTTGCCTCCGGCGGAAGGACGGCTTTTATTAAGGAACTTGCGCTAAGCGCGTTCTGGGTAAAAGGCGCTTTCCTGCTGGAGCTTTTTGATAATTATGACGGGGAAGATAAAACCGGGGAACAGTTTGTTTCCTCTGCACTGAAGATCCTGTCTGATAGAGGAAAGGTCGCGGGAACTTTTGTGACCGGAAAGACGGAGATAAATATGCGTGCCAGAAGTTCGATAGAACTTGTAACAATGAATGCGGCGGCAAGAACAGCTGTATTCAAAAAGCTATGTGAGTCTGGCGTAGAACTTATTTGCACCGATGGAATAATTGTGGAACCAAGAGTAAAGATCGGGGCGGGGACAAAACTGCTTCCAGGAACAATACTTCGTGGAGAAACAGAGATAGGAAAAGATTGCATTATTGGTCCGAATAGCTATATTGAAGATAGTAGAATAGGCGACGGCTCCGAAGTAAACTCCACTCAAATAAGGTCGGCGGTTCTTGAAAAGAATGTGAAAATTGGCCCATTCAGTCAAGTAAGACCAGGCACTGTCATACACGACAGCTGTAAAATCGGCGACTATGTTGAAATAAAAAATTCTGAAATAGGTTCAAGAACCGCTATTGCTCACCTTACATATATTGGGGATTCTGATGTAGGCGAAGCAGTAAATTTTGGTTGCGGTTGCTGTATTGCAAATTATGATGGGCAAAAAAAGCACCGAACAAAAATCGGAAATCATTCGTTTATTGGATGCAATACTAATCTTATTGCTCCAGTGAAGATAGGGGATTTCGGCTATACCGCTGCCGGCAGTACAATTACGAAGGATGTTCCTGAGTATGCGCTTGCAGTTGAAAGATCAGTGCAGAAAAACATAGACAATTGGGTGAAAAAGCATGATGCTATAAAAATTAAATAATTGCTTTTCAATTCCCCGGGGTGGGAATCATATATAAAATAAAAAGTCAAAAATAAAGTTTTTAGGAGCTAAGAAAATGAACATTCACGGAAAGGACATCAAAATTTTTACTGGCACTGCATACCCTAAGGTAGCAGAAGACATTGCAAAAAACCTCGGGCTTCCGCTTGGAAAGTGCAGCGTCGGGCATTTTGCTGACGGAGAAATTAGTGTATCCCTTGAGGAATCGGTTCGCGGTTCTGATGCTTTCATTGTGCAGTCCACTTGTAACCCCGTAAATGACAATCTTATGGAGCTGATCATTATGATCGACGCTTTCAGACGTGCTTCTGCAGGAAGAATTACGGCTGTGATTCCCTACTTTAGCTATGCGCGTCAGGACAGAAAAGCAAAAGCGAGAGATCCAATCTCTGCAAAAGTTGTAGCTAACATGCTCACAGCAGCCGGAGCCGACAGAGTCCTTACGATGGATCTTCATGCGGCGCAAATACAGGGCTTTTTTGACATACCGGTTGATCACCTTATGGGTGCGCCAATCCTCACACCTTATTTCCAACCTCTTGTTCATCATCATGAGGATGAATATGTGGCGGTCTCTCCTGACCACGGGTCCGTAAACCGCGTTCGCAAATTTGCCGAAAAGCTTGATATTCCGCTTGCCATAATTGATAAGCGCCGCCCAAAAGCCAATGTTTCTGAAGTTATGAACATTATTGGCGATGTAAGAGGTAAAAAATGCATTATAATGGACGATATGGTAGATACTGCGGGAACCCTTTGCGGCGCAGCTAAAGCGCTTGTTGAAGTTGGCGGAGCAATATCTGTTACAGCATGTGCTACGCATGGGCCGCTTTCGGGACCGGCAATGGATAGGATCAATAATAGCGTTCTTGATGAGCTGGTTCTTCTTGATACTATTCCGATTAGCGAAGAGAAGAGAGCTCTTTGCGATAAGATAACTGTCCTTCCAGTTGCTCCTGTTTTTGCTGAAGCCATAGAGAGAATATATGGCGACCGACCAGTCAGCCCACTCTTCGTCTGAAAAGCTTAATAATGTTGAAAAAAGAGCGCTTTTGGCGCTCTTTTTATGTTGCTTAAAATATAAAATGGAGATGCATGGCCCCTTAGAAGCTTAATTGAAATCAGAGTTTGGAGATTATGCCTTTAGATTGCGCGAGTACATGAGTAAAATGAACTGTTTTTTAGTTACAACTATGATAAATAATACCCAATTCTTTCTCCATAAGTAAGATTATCGCCACTACCAATTGGTAAATGTTAAAATATTAAAGTTAGTCAATATAATTCAATATTAAGCGATAACGGCAAATACAAACCAAACTTTACTATATCCATTTCCGACACAAAAAAGGAGAACATCTTTGTGAATTATAAAGGTCATAAATGCTATGCGCAAAAGCCAAGCGCCTTTTTATAAATATTCAAAACCGCTGATATTTCCGGCACAGCAATAATTGAATGGTTGCCAAGTATTTAAAGCGGAATTACAATATACGGAATTTACTGTAACACGAACAAATAAGCCCCAAAAACCAAAAACCAGAATATTGTTTTTTAAATATTTCAAATCATTTAACCACGAACTTAACCCCTATAAATCCGGTTTATCAGGTCAATTATATCATCATATCGAGACAGCCAGAATACGCTAATTGACAAAACCACCAGGTGTTTAAGGGCAGAAGATAAAAAACGAATAAAATTACCTTTTGAACTTAAAATTTTACCTGTTGAGCAAAACCGCTTTACAAATTTTTCGAAGAAAATTATAATTTGAATTGTTGATGGGAAGCACCAAAAATGAAATAAAATTTTATGCTATGCGTGAAAGGGTGAAAATGCAATGAATCAATATATGGAAAACAAGATTATAGGAATAATCGAGCTGAACTCCGAGCTTAATAAAACCGTAAAAAAAAGAAAACTTTGCTGGGAAAAATGAAAAGATGGCCGGAAGAAAAGGATTTTGGCATTTTATTGGATAAAAAAATAAATATGGATGTTTACGTCAATATCTGAAGTTTTGAGAGGAGGGATACGGTGTGAAGCTTAGAATAGAAATTGATCCGAACGCTTCAGAAGAGGTGATACTTCGGGGACCTTCGGTAAATGACGAAATAAGAAGGCTTCAAACCGTAATTGCGGATGCTCTTTCTCAAAAAATTGAGTTAGCGCTTAGGCTTGGAGAAAGCGAGTGCTATGTTCCATGTTATGAGATACTTTTTTTTGAAACAGTGGACAGAAAGGTAAGTGCCCACACGGTCGAGCACATGTACTTTTCCGCACTGAAACTTTGTGAACTTGAGGAACTGCTTCCACGCACATTTGTAAGGGCGTCGAAATCATGCCTTGTTAACACGGCGCAAATCTCCTCTATAAATCATTCGCTTACCGGTGCAAGCGAGATCTCGTTCAAACGATCAAACAAAAAAATCTATGTGTCAAGAATGTATTACAAACTTGTTCACGATATTATTGAAGAAACGAGGCTTAGAAGATGAATAAAAATACAAATTTTAAAGTAAGCAGCGACGGTGTGAGCATTGGAATAGTGCTAATACTTGCGGCTGTGCTCATAGTGCTCGAAGGGTTTGGAGTGGGCTTCGGTGCCTATGGAATTTCACTTTGGAAAGTGCTTCTTGGAGTATTGCTTGTAGCTTGGTTTTTAAAAGAGCTCATTCGCCTTAAAATTAAAAATATTTTCTTCCCGCTTGCATTCATATTTATGCTTTTTGAAGAAAATATAGCTTACCTTTTGGGAAGAGAAGACCCGAACATTATTTCAAATTGGTATGTGCTTATTGCGGCTGTTCTTTTTACAATCGGTTTCAATGAAATATTTCATAATGTGCGCCATGAAAAATATGTAAATATTTCACAACCTCATTTTGGGGGCGGATCTGTAACTTATATAGATGCGGCAGAGCTTGGGGAAAAAAGCATAAACAATAATTTTGGCAACCATATTGCTTATATTGAAAATAAAGAAGCCTATCTTGGAAAAGGAAAAATAAAGGTAGAGAATTCGTTTGGCAACGTTGAAATACATGTTCCGGAAGATTGGTGCGTTGACGTTGATATTGACAGCAGCTTTGGCACAGTCACAACTCCTTCAAGTCAGAACACAGCCGGCCCAAGAATTGCAATAACTGGTGACAACGACTTTGGAACAGTAAAAATCATAGCTGAAGTAAAATGAAAGTGAGCACCGAAAATCGGTGTTCACTTTTTAGGGCGCAAAACTAAACATTTTGCCCATTTCATAGTTCTTGGCCATATATTTTGTTTAACTTCTTCAGCTTCGTAAAAACCATTGCCAAAAATAACGCATTTTTAAATCATTAATGCATTTAGCAAAAACTCAAAAACACTCAAGATTACATTCCATGACAGCTTTACTATCCTCAGCGGCAGTTATCATGCAGCAAAATTCTTTGTTTTGAATGTTCGTCCACTGCGGCCCTTACTGAAAAACGCCCAAGCTCCAAGCTATGTGCTTTATGCTGTGAATAAAACGGAAAAGCGGATCGGCTTTGCTTTGTTGATGTTTGGGTATTATGGTAAAAAGGACTTTTACCTTTTGTGGGGCGCTTGTCAGTGGGATTAGGATGTTCAAAGAGAAGAATTTAGTGTGATTACAAGTTATAATGTGCTTTAAAAAAGTGCAGCTTTGCAATATGAAAAGCTTTATTAAAATGGTAATGACAGGGGAGGATACAATAAATGGATGACTTAGCCTTATTGTACCGGGAAAAATGCGGTAAAATATCAAATAGAAGTGTTGCAAGAGACGTAAAAAACGCCTGAGTTTAAAAGGTGACTTTATGAAACAGCAAAAATGACGGAAGATGAACTTCCAGAAGAATAACTCAAAACTCAAAAAAGTTGAATGAAAAATAAAAGTAAAGGCCCCTGGTCACAAGGATCAGAGGGCCTTATGTTTTGTATACTTATAATGACTACATCTCATTCCAGCCTTTGGACACTGTTTCAATTTTAGCTTTGGCAGAGCTAAGTTCAGTCACATCATGCTCAAAGCCTGTAGCATCCTCCAACCTTAGGCGGACTGTGATCTTTACATCACTGCCAAAATCAGAGTTTATGACTAATATACTGTGCTCGTTTATATAGTGCTCAAGTTTGCCATAAAGGCTGTAATCTATTGCAATAACAAGATCAGTGCTTTCGGCCATAATTTTAATTTCAGCGGCATTTACTGCGATTTTTGCCCCTTCGGTATATGCGTGGACAAGGCCGCCAACTCCCAGCAGTGTTCCACCAAAATAGCGCGTTACTACACAACAGACGTCCACAAGCTCGTTCCCGTTGAGAACATTAAGAATTGAAAACCCGCCAGTGCCTTGAGGTTCGCCATCGTCTGAGGCACGTTTTATCTGGTTTTCTCTAATGGAATATGCATAGACATTGTGTGTGGCGTCACGATATTTGGCCCGTATTTTATTTATAAATTCGACAGCCGCTTTTTCATTGGTTGCCGGTGCAATATGACCAATAAAGCGGGACTTTTTTTCAGTAAATTCGTCCATGGCGAATTCTTTTACCGTTTTATATTCCGACAACCGCCGGCGCCTCCTCTTTAACAACAAGATAGAAAAAAAGCCCGGATAAAAACCGGGCCCAATTTTTTTGATTATTCCATGCCGAAACGTTTTTTAAATCTGTCAACACGGCCGCCGGTATCAACAAGTTTCTGACGACCAGTGTAGAAAGGATGGCATTTGGAGCAAACCTCTACGTGGATGTCTTTTTTGGTGGAACCGGTCTCCCACACAGCACCGCAAGCGCAAGTGATAGTAGTGGGCTTGTAATCAGGATGAATTCCTTCTTTCATCTATGTCACCTCTTTCTTTCAGAGCTTCTTCTACAAGTTCTTTTTTACGTCAATATTGGTATAATAACACAAACAAAACCGGATTGCAATAGATTTTTTTCGGAAAATTTTGCTTTGAGAAAAAAATTAAAAAATTATTCCCTTTTAGGTTAAGTGCCGCTAAAGTTTAATTTTATGACCTGATGTAAAAATATTCATTCTGAGACAGAAAATGAGGATTTCACCTTATCAGAAAGAAACTTTTTTAAATTTATAAAGCTGTCGTGGGCTATGAAGTGGAGCGGAATGCTTCGTGGAGCGACCTTTTGCGGCCTGTGTAGCGGAAAGACCGGTGATAATTATTTTATAGGTTCAATAACATCGATTGTAAAAATAGGATTATAACACGAATTGCTATAATTCTCACAATTAATTTTTAAAAGATCATCGTTGGTGACTTCTTCTATTTCTTCCGCATCGAAGTAATATATTAAATATTCTGTTTCTTTTATAACAGAGAAACACATTGGGTCGTGATCCTCAATCTCCAATTCAATGGCCTCCGCCAAATCTGCACCGCTGCCTTCTGTGAATATGCCGGCAATAGGCACCGGGTGGCCAACGCTCGTTAAACGAATCATGCAAATTAAACTCAAGGAGGAGATGATTGGGGCTGACTACAGCCCGCCAAAACCAACACGAATGTTAGATATAAAATCAATGCTATGGACTTTTTGATATTAGTTCCTCGAATTTGAATTTTGGTTTTATTATTGATATAGACACAAAATCTTTGGAAATATTTCACATACATACTGTACAATATTTCCTTGTTTGTTTCAGGGCGGGGCATCAAAAGTAGTCTTCTTATAAGAAAGGGGGTATCGGGTATTTATTTAACTGAATGGGTCTTATACAATAATCTTTAGTAGCAGCATTTGTCTCGAAAGAGGAAAAATTATAGGCCAAGAAGCTTTCTAACAGCAGTTTTGAGAGATTCACCGTTTTCTTTGGCAAGCTCGGGGGTATTCGCACTTATTGAGTAATATATTTTTATTTTTGGTTCCGTTCCGGATGGACGCACAATGAAGCTTGAAAACTGTTCTACGCAAAATTCTATCATGTTGGAATCGGGAAGGTAATCTTTAACTGCCGTTATTTTTTTGCCACAGACGGCTTTGGGCTGATTTTCACGAAGGGATTCCATGATTTCTGCTATACGCTTTGCCCCATCGGCACCTTCACAGTAGAAATTATCTTGAAAGTCGCAGTAGTAGCCGTGAAGCGAATAGAGCGAATCAAGAGCATCACCAAGGGATTTGCCCTGAAGTTTCCAGTAATTTGCCATTTCACAAACAAGAAGGCAGGCGTTGACGGCGTCCTTGTCACGGACATAACTTCCGGAAAGGTAACCGCAGCTCTCTTCAAAACCTAGAATAAAGCGATCGGCCTGATTTTTAGCTTCAAGCTCAGCTATAATTTGACCAATATAGCGAAAACCAGTGAATACGGATCTCATTTCCACATGGTGATATGCAGCGACCATATCGGCAAGTTTTGTTGAAACAATGGAACGAACAGCCACTGGATTTTCTGGAAGAGATCCATTTTCTTTCCTTGCGCGGATTATAAAATCTAGAAGCAAAACGCCGATCTGATTGCCCGAAAAAAGGCGGTAGCCGTTCTTTTCTTTGCTGGCAACTCCAACTCTGTCGCAGTCTGGATCAGTTGCAAGAACAAGGTCAGCGTCGGTATCTTCAGCTTTTTTTAATGCCATAGAAAGGGCCTCTTTATTTTCAGGATTGGGCGAAGGGCATGTGGTAAAATTGCTGTCCGGCCTCATCTGTTCTGCAACGGTTTCTATATTGCCAAAGCCGCCAAGGGAAAGGGTAGTGACCACAGGTATTGCTCCGGTGCCGTTCAGAGGAGTATATACAATAGTGAGACTGTTCAAAGAATGCCTATCTCGGTCGACGCTCTCTTTAAGAACTCTTGCATAATATCGCCGCCAGAAACTATCGGGAAGAATAATAATTTTCTTTTCGTTTACTGCTTCATCAAATGAACAAATGAAGGCCCCGCGGAGGACATCTGTTTTTTCTATAAACGCGGTGACATCCGAGGCAACTTCGGTGGATATTTGGCAGCCATCCGGGCCATAAACTTTATATCCGTTATATTTAGCCGGGTTATGGCTTGCAGTAATAACGATTCCGGCGTCGCAGGATCTTTCGCGCACAGCATAAGAGAGCATTGGCGTTGGTGCAGGAGCACCATAAAGCCAAACTTTAATACCGTTTGCGGCAAGAACCGAAGCAGAATCTTTTGCAAAAATTTCGGAATTGTGGCGGGTATCATAAGCAATAGCAACAGAAGGGCAGTTTTGTTTGGATTTAAGATATTCTGCAAGCCCCTGAGTTGCCTGACGAACTGTATAGATATTCATTCTGTTAGTACCTGCGCCAAGAATACCTCTAAGGCCGGCGGTGCCAAATTCAAGATTTTTATAGAAACGATCGAAAACCTCGCTTTCGTTCCCGTTTATTTTTTCAAGCTCAGCAGAAAGTTCCCCGTCTTTAACAATGCCTTTCCACTCAAGATATTTTTCGTTTTCATTCATAGAGCTTGCCCCCTCTAAAACTCAGCGGATAAAGTTCGTAGCGTTTCTCTCTTCATACTTGGGCTCAGAAACACCGGCTTTTTTACCAGCTTCAATACATTTTAGATAATACGCCATGTTTTGGCCAAGTATGCGCATGGACTGCATTCCTTCTTTATCTTTTATAGTCTCTATAGCGCTATTTCCGTGTACCATGTTCCAATAGTGGGAGGAAATTATGGGCATTTCAGAAATTCCGGGATATTTAATGAGCTGATCGTAAGCGTCTGTCGTACCTGCACGTCTTGCAGAGACAATTACGCCGGCAGGTTTATGACGGAAAACCTGTGCGGGAGTGGAGTAAAAAAGACGGTCCATAAATGAAGTCATAGCCCCGGATGCTGCAGCATAGTGAACGGGGGAACCAAAAACAAATCCGTTCGCATCCGCTGCCTTTTGGGCAAAAAGGTTCACACAGTCGTCAATGGCACATTTTCCATGTTCTTTGCAGTAGCCGCAAGCCATACAACCTGAAATTGGTTTTAAAGTAAGCCAAAATATTTCGGTTTCAATTTCTTCGGAATTTAGTGCACATTCCACCTCGCGAAGAGCAGTGTATGTACAGCCTGTTCTATGCGGGCTGCCATTTACAAGCAGGACTTTCATAAAGAACACTCCTTTTAAGCAGTAAATTATTTCAAAGTAATTATAACCTTAATTTTTAAGGAAAGCAACAAAAAAGCAAACTAAAGATATGAATTCATTGCTAAGGCAATAAAAACAGCAGTTGAGAAAATATATTCATTGTTAAAACTTTTTAATTACCACTTGTAATTATCGTCTGTAATGATATATAATAAATTGACGATTTATACATAAACTGGGGAAGAAGGCGAAATTCTTGTTTTGTACCTGTACAAGCATGGGTCTTATAGGAATAAATGCATATAAAGTTGCTGTTGAAGTGGACCTTTCGGGTTCTTTTCCAGGTTTTGATATAGTTGGGCTTCCGGATGTTACGGTGAAAGAATCCCGTGACAGGGTGAGAACTGCAATAGTGAACAGCGGCTTTAGTTTTCCTACCAGTAAAATAGTCGTAAATCTTGCTCCGAGCGATATTAAAAAAGCCGGTTCGCTTTATGACCTTCCTATCTTGATGGGAATACTTCGTGCTGATGGCCAAATAGAAGCAGACCTTACAGATTACGCTTTTATTGGTGAACTTTCTCTTGAGGGCACAATAAAGCCTGTGACAGGAATCCTACCAATGGTGCTCGAAGCAAAAAAAATTGGTATTTCAAAGGCTTTTATTCCGGTAGGTAATGCCCCGGAAGGCTCGGTCGTAAATGGAATAGATGTATTTGCCGTATCGTCGGTCTTGGAAGTAGTTGATCATCTTTCCGGCAGACGTATTTTAGAACCGGTGAAAATTTCTGACAATGTCAGTGCGGAAAATTCTTTACCAGAGCCGGATTTTGCTGATGTAAAAGGGCAATATGAGGCAAAACGCGCTTTGGAAATAGCAGCAGCAGGATCGCATAATATTCTTCTAATCGGTCCTCCGGGAGCAGGAAAAAGCATGCTTGCAAAACGCCTTCCGTCAATTCTTCCTGAGATGACGTTTGAGGAATCAATAGAGACAACGAAGATACATTCCATTTGCGGAATGCTGCCGGAGGGGAGCGGGCTTATAAAAAAACGGCCTTTTCGTGCTCCTCACCATACAGTGTCTCCTGCTGGGCTTACCGGTGGCGGGACCATTCCTAGACCCGGGGAGATATCGCTTGCTCATAATGGGGTTTTGTTTCTTGACGAACTTCCGGAATATAACAGAAATGCAATGGAAGTGCTGCGTCAACCGCTTGAAGATGGAACGGTCACAATTTCAAGAGCGGCAGGAAGGCTTACTTATCCGTGCTCAATAATGCTCGTGGCGGCAATGAACCCATGCCCGTGTGGTTATTACGGTCATCCTACAAGAAAATGCACCTGCAACGAAAACTCCATTTCACGCTACCTTTCAAAGGTTTCCGGCCCGCTTCTTGATAGAATAGACCTCCATGTCGAAGTTATGCCCGTGGAATTTGATGACCTTTCTAACGTACAGAAGACGGAAAGTTCTGCAGATATTCGTAAAAGGGTGAATGCAGCAAGAAAACTTCAAAACGAACGGTATAGCGGCACTGGAATAACATGCAATGCAATGCTGACACCTGCAATGCTTGGAGAATATTGCGTGCTTACAGATTCTGCGAAGGCTTTGCTAAAAAGTGCTTTTGAAAATTTAGGGCTGTCAGCAAGGGCATATGATCGCATTCTTAAAGTTGCAAGGACTATTGCTGACCTTGATGAAAGTGATAAGATAGACACGGGCCACATAGCTGAGGCCCTGCAATACAGGAGCCTTGACAGAAAATATTGGGGGAGCTGAAAAATGCTTAATAAAATTATGAAAGCTGCCGGAATTGAAGTTTTCGGTGTTGCTGATTATAAAGACACATTGCCAGGGACTGGGTTTAAACAAAAAGAAATGTTTGACGGTATTCAGTCCGTAATAGTATGCCTTATTCCATGGGATACAGGAATGAATGATGGCAGAAATGTTGCCCGCCATTCTGTGGGAAGGGATTATCACGCAGTGGCCTCAGAACATCTTGCAATAGCTACAGAAATTCTTAGACGGTCTTTTCCTGAAGAAACTTTTAAGTTCTTTGTTGATTCATCTCCTATTGCGGAAGTACGCGCCGCTGTGCTTGCGGGGCTTGGTGTACGTGGAAAAAACAACCTTTTGATTAGTAAAGAGTATGGTACCCGATGTGCCATAGGGGAGATAGTTACTACAAGGCATTTCACAAAATCGCACAAGTCGGTAGGAAGCTGTTTTGACTGTAAACGCTGTATAAATGTTTGCCCGGGTAAGGCTCTCAGCGAAAACGGATATGAAAGAGAAAAATGCGTTTCTTTTATCAACCAGAAAAAGAAAGAACTCACTGAAGAAGATATATTGCTTATTAAAAAAGTGGGGCTTGTTTGCGGGTGTGACTGTTGCACTGACGTTTGCCCTATGAACCGCCATGCGGACGGCACGGGCCTTGCTGAATTTAAAGAGAGTGCAAAACCTGTATACACTCCGGGAATGGATGTTTCTGATAGGGCGTATGCTTGGAAGATAGAAAATGTAGAGCGCAATTATAAAATAATTATGGAGGATTAAAATGGAGATCCTTAAAAAGGAGCAATATTCTGAATATGAGGATTTTTGCCAAAACAGCCAATTTGGTCAGTTCACACAGTCCACTCTTTGGTACGGTGTAAAGAACAACTGGGGGCACGAAGTAGTTGTTTCAAGGGACGTTAACGGCAAAATAGTTGGCGGGATTTCTGTTCTTGTACAAAAAATACCGATCATAGGAACGTGCTTTCTATATGCACCAAGGGGGCCGGTATGCGACCTTCATGACGGAGCAGTACTTGAAGACCTTATGGAGGGCATAAATGTCCTTGCTAAAAAATATAGAGCGCATAATTTTAAAATGGATCCGGATATTCCCGTTTCGGACGATAAATTCCTTGCAACAGCTGAAAAGCTTGGCCTCAGCCGCAAGTTTGGACCGACTGGATTTGAAACTATACAGTGCCGCTTCAATTACCGACTTTATATCAAAGGCAAAACAGAAGATGAAGTTTTTATGAATCTTACTCAAAAGTGCCGCTATAATGTTCGTGTTGCAATAAGGCATGGGGTTGAAATAAAGGTCGTTGGCAAAGAATACCTTGATGAATTTATGAGAATAATGAAGACCACTGGAGAGCGGGACGGCTTTAATATACGTTCGAAAGAATATTTTGAGCGTATGCTGGATTCTCTTGGTGAACATGTCCGACTATATATGGGTTTTTACAACGGTCAAGCGGTATGTGGAACAATAACGACAAACTACGCGGGAAAATGCTGCTATGTATACGGAGCTTCTGACAATGCATATCGTAATGTTATGCCGAACTACCTTATTCAGTGGGAAATGATAAGGTGGGCAATTGAAACTGGTTGTACTGTTTATGATTTTCAGGGTATTTCAGGAAATCTTGAAGATGAAAGCGACCATCTTTACGGTCTTTATCGGTTCAAACGCGGGTTCAACGGCCAAGTGGATGAACTTCCTGGAGAATTTGATATTATTTATAGGCCGTTTGCTGCAATAATGGTGAAGTATGCCACAAAGCTCAATTCTAAACTCAACAAAATAAAGAAGAAACTGAGAAAATGACGCCGATTAGAACTGCGCTGGATGAATATATCGCTAAAGATTTTTCAAGATTTCATATGCCTGGGCACAAAGGAGCGGAATGTTTTTCCGCATGTTATAAATATGATGTAACAGAGGTCGCAGGAACCGACAGCCTTTTCGAGGCCTCGGGCGCTATTGCGGAGACAGAGAAAAAATTTTCCGAAATTTATGGAAGTGGGGCAAGTCTGCTCTCTGCTGGGGGATCAACTCTTTGCATTCAGGCTATGCTTGGAACGGCTCTTAATTGCGGTGACAGTTTCATTATTGCAAGGAACTGTCATGCTTCTGCTGTGAATGCAGCGGCTCTTCTTGGGCTTTCGCCGATCTGGATAAACCAAAGGGATATAAAAGCGGCTGAAAAGGCCTTTATTGAAAACCCCGGGGCCAAGGCGCTATATCTTACTTCTCCGGACTATTTTGGAATTATGAGCGATATAAAAGCCTTTTCCGGGCTTTGCAAAAAATATAGCGCCAAGCTACTTGTGGATAATGCGCATGGGGCACACCTGCATTTCTTCCCACAGGAGATGCATCCTATTTGCCTTGGTGCCGATATGTGTGCGGATTCGCTGCATAAAACCTTGCCGGTCTTTACTGGCGGTGCGCTGCTCCATTTGAAAGACGGCGCCCTATATGAGAAGGCAAAGCAGAAAATGCGTCTTTTTGGCAGCACTAGCCCAAGTTACTTAATAATGCTTTCTGCAGATGACTGCATAGAATATCTTGAGACTAAGGCAAGGACGGATTTCGCCGTGCTCAATGGGAAAATTGCCAATCTTCGCTACAGAGCATTTGAGCACGGACTTGCACCGAAAACGAGGAATATTGAGCCTGCAAGGCTCACTCTTTCTGTAATGGCAACTGGAAAAAATGCTGATGAATTTGAAAATTCTCTTCACGAGCACGGAATAGAGCCGGAATATGTAAACAGTGAATGGGCAGTGCTAATGGCTTCCCCTTTCAACACTGAAAGAGATTTTGAACGTGTTTTGAACTTTATTGAAGACACTTATGGCAATGGGTGCGCTACCAGCGAAGAATGTCTTTCTATTATGCCTGAAAAAAAATTGGCCGTAAGAGAGGCAGTATTTGCTGAAAGCGAAACGCTTTCAATAAAAGACGCGGCAGGAAGGGTTGCGGCAAATCTTGTTTTACCGTGTCCGCCGGGCATCGCGCTTGCCGTACCGGGTGAAGTTATAACAGAAGAAATACAAAGCCTCTTTATTAAGTATGGTATTGAAGCAATAAATGTGGTAAAATAAATTTATTAATACACTAACTTTAGTTTTGTTTGTGTCTGCTGAATGTTACATAACCCCCAAAAAAGGAGGAGGATATAATTATGAAAATGATAATGGCAATAGTCTCAGGCGATGACAGTAGTGCTGTTTCCGCCGCGCTCACAAAAGCAAGATTTTCTGTAACTAAACTGGCAACCACCGGTGGCTTTCTTATGAGCGGAAACACCACTTTCCTCATTGGAGTAAATGATGATCAGGTAAATGATGTTATCGAGACAATCGCGAAACACAGCAAAAAGCGTAAACAGATGATTCCAAGCAACAACAGCTTTGATGTTGGTATGTATTCCGCTTTCCCAGTCGAGGTAACCGTAGGCGGTGCAACTGTTTTTGTAATGAACGTTGAGCGCTTCGAAAAAGTCTAAAAATGTCAGGAATAAAAGAACTTAAAAAAACGCTCTCGGCGACAATCGGCGAAGGCTTTCTTTCTCACACCGTTTTAATAGAAGGTGAAAAAGGTACGGGAAAGCGTGAACTTGCTGTTTGGCTTGCAAAAGCAATTCTTTGCAAAAACTCTAAAGCACCATGTGAAAACTGCGCCGTTTGCCGGAAAATAAGTGATGGCAATCATCCGGATGTTGAAATTTATGATGGAAGCGGATCTGCAAGGAGCTTTCACATAGAAAGTATAAGAGAGATAAAGAACACGCTTTGGCTTGCACCTAATGAATCTGACGAGAAAATATATATCTTGCTCGAAATACAGAATATGACTACCGAGGCGCAAAATGCACTGCTAAAATCCCTTGAAGAACCGCCGCCCCATGTAAGATTCATTATGACATGTGACAACAGGGGTTCTTTGCTTGATACCATAATAAGCCGTGCTGCAGTCTATACATTAGATCCCCAGAGCAAAGATGAATGTGCTGGCGAACTCAAAAAAAGTTTTCCGAAAATCTCACTTGAAGAGGCGGAACTTTGTGCCATTGCTTTCGGCGGTAATTTTGAAGCGGCTTTTGCTGCAATAGATGGAGGAAAGATGGAAATAATAAAGCTTGCGGCAAAAACGCCGGAGCTTTTAGGCCAGGGGAAAATATATGACATTGCGTCACAAATTTCGTCTCTTACTTCAGATAGAAATTCTCTTTTGGAATATTTTGATATATTGATCAATGTTACGGGCAGGTGCGGAATAGACCGGGCAGCGGGAAAAAGCGCTTCTGTGAAAGTGACTTTGGCGGAAGCTGTAAAAACCGGAGAAATAATTGAACGCGGTAAAGAGGCCCTTTTCCAGAACTGTTCTGTTGAGCTTGTTCAAAGCTGGGTATGTATGGAACTTGGCCGTGTTTTTGGAGGAAGTTTATGAGCAAACAAATTGAAGTTATAGGCGTTCGCTTTAAGAAAGTAGGAAAAGTTTACTATTTTAACCCTAATGGTGAAAAATACGCCATAGGCGATAAGGCTATTGTTGAAACAAGCCGTGGTACTGAGTGTGGAGAGGTAGCGGTGGACAACCGATTCATTGACGAGGAAAAAGTCGTAATGCCACTGAAAAACGCCCTTCGCCATGCAACGGAAGAGGATATTGCCCATCTTGAAGAGAATGCTGAATTTGAAAAGCAGGCATTTTCAAAATGCGAAGAGAAAATAGCCATTCATGGCCTTGATATGAAGCTTGTGGATGTTGAATGCACTTTTGATAACAGCAAAATAATATTTTATTTTACTGCGGATGGAAGGGTCGATTTCCGTGAACTTGTAAAGGATCTTGCCGCTGTTTTTAGAACAAGGATAGAACTTCGCCAAATTGGTGTTCGTGACGAAGCTAAAATGATGGGCGGCATAGGTATTTGCGGAAGGCCGTTTTGCTGCTCACAATTTTTGGGTGAATTTGCTCCGGTATCAGTAAAAATGGCAAAAGAGCAGGGACTGTCTCTCAATCCGACCAAAATTTCCGGCACATGTGGAAGACTTATGTGTTGCCTTAAGTATGAACAAAATGCTTATGAGGATCTTATAAGAACAATGCCAAGGGTTGGGGCATCCATAAGAACGCCGGAAGGCACCGGCAGCGTTGTGGATGTTAACCTTATGACCGGTATGCTCGGTGTAAAAATGGATGAAGCGCCGGACGGTGCGCCGAAAAGCTTTCACAAATCACAGGTACGGCTTATTAGAAAAGAGAAAGAAATTCCTGAAGAAGAAAATGAGTTACCTATTGATTTTTAAAAAATATATGATAAAATTAGGTTATCCAATATTTAAGGGAGGCTTTTATCATGGCTTACAAAATTTCTGATGATTGCATTATGTGCGGTTCCTGTGCTGAAGAGTGCCCGGTTGGGGCAATTTCTCAGGGTGATGGCAAATATGTTATTGACCCGGCAAAGTGCATTGAGTGCGGCAGTTGCGCAAGCGTTTGCCCAGTAGGTGCACCTGACATTGAATAAAAAGTAATCTTAAGCGGGAAGGGGGCCCTCTTCCCGCTTAATTTTTTGAGCAGGTATACGAAGCTTGCCCACTTGGTAGAAGATAGAACTTTTAATTTTGACCGGAAGATGACTTACAGAGAGCATATGGACGTTATCTATAATGATTTTTATGGACTTGAAATGGCTGTCACAAAAGAATATGGTTTTGGAGGTGACGCCCTTTTGCTCGCGGAATTTGCAAAGCCAAAATATAGCGATAAAGTTCTTGACCTTTGCACCGGCTGCGGAGTTGTGCCTATAATGATGATGGCCAATGGGTTCAAGGGAAAAATTGCGGCGGTGGATATTCAGCCAAAAGCTATAGAGCTTTGTACTTTGACCGCCCAAAAAAACAACCTTGAAGAGAGATTTTTCCCAGTCTGTGCCGACCTTAACAAATTGGATTTTGTGGCCGAAAGTTTCAGCCTTATAACAGTGAACCCACCATATTTTGTTTCGGGTTCCGGCAAAGAAAACAGAACAGAAGTAAGGGATCTTGCAAGAAGAGAAAGCAGCTGTACCCTTTCTCAGGTGGTTACTGTATCCGCAAGGCTGCTCAAATATGGCGGTAGGCTTTGTATGTGCCATAGACCGGAACGCCTTACGGATGTGATTTTTGAAATGAGAAAAAACAAAATAGAGCCCAAACGCTTAACTTTTGTAAACAATGCTACGGAAAGCAAAGAACCATGGCTCATACTTGTGGAAGGTAAAAAGGGAGGGCACCCGGGCCTTAAAATAAATTATATAAAAAACGGTCGTTAAAGACTGTTTTTAGAGAGGACTCTATGGGAAAGCTTTATGTAGTGGGAACACCAATAGGTAATTTGGGCGACTTTTCGCCAAGAGCGGTGGAGACTCTTGAAAAGGTAGATTTTATTGCTGCTGAAGATACAAGGGTGACGGTGAAACTGCTCAACCATTTTAAATTAAAAAAGCCCATGGTTATCTATCAGAAATTCAATGAGATGGAGCAGGGAAAGGCTATTGTTTCACGCCTTTTGGGGGGAGAAAGCTGCGCTATAGTTACAGATGCAGGTATGCCATGTATCAGCGACCCGGGCGAGACCCTTGTGAAAATGTGTATTGCGGCGGATATTCCGGTGGAAGTGGTGCCAGGCCCATCGGCCGTGATTTCAGCTTTGGCGGTTTCAGGGCTTTCTGTCTCGCGTTTCACATTTGAGGGTTTTCTCAGTGTAAAACGCACTTCGAGAATGGAGCATTTAAATGAGCTTCTCCATGAACGCCGAACGATGGTATTTTATGAGGCACCCCATAAACTTTTGAGCACACTGAAAGATATGAACACCATATTTGGCGCAAGAAATATAGTAGTGATAAAGGAACTTACTAAGATACATGAAACTTCATGGCGAGGAACACTGCCGGAAGCGGTGGACTATTACACTAAAAACCCACCAAAGGGCGAATATGTACTCGTAATTGAGGGAGAAAGCCGCGAAGCTTTAGAGCAAAAAGGTACGCTAGCGGAAGCTTTGACTATTGCCAAAGAGCTTGTGGAACAAGGAAAAACTGCTTCAGTTGCGGCGAAGGAAGCTGCCAAACTTACGGGAAGGACTAAAGGCGAGATCTACAAATTACTTGTTACGGAAGAAGGAGAAAAAGCAATGTGAAAATGGTGCTTTTTTGCCAGTATGAATACGTTAAGTTTTAATATGTGAAAATGAAAATGGCATTTAAATTTGCACATATGAATGCTAAATGCTGAAAAATATTTGGATGATATATTTTTATGAGATACGTGAGCAAAAAGTCCGGTGCATAACTGATTTTATGTAAAATTTAAAAACATTCGGAACAAATGTTCGAAAGCTTGAGAATACCTGTTGATTTTGATAAAATTATATATTATACTATATATAGATTTATTAAAATAATACTTAGGAGGACCTCTTAATATGGCAGATAAACGCGAAGTGCCCACAAGTAAAGATAAACATGAAGCACTCGAAACCGCAATAAAACAGCTTGAAAAACAGTATGGAAAAGGCGCAGTTATGAAACTTGGACAGGCTCCTGCGCTGAATGTTGAATCCATTTCCACGGGTTCAATAACCCTTGACTGTGCTCTTGGAATCGGAGGAGTTCCCCGGGGCCGTATTGTAGAGATATACGGCCCTGAAAGCTCAGGTAAAACTACTGTGGCATTACATATAATAGCTTCCGCGCAAAAAGCCGGTGGAGAAGCGGCCTTTATAGACGTTGAGCATGCACTTGACCCGGTATATGCTAAAGCCCTTGGTGTTGATATTGACAGTCTTCTTGTTTCCCAACCGGACACTGGTGAGCAGGCGCTCGAAATTACAGAAGCACTTGTGCGTTCCGGTGCCATCGACGTCATAGTTGTGGACTCCGTTGCGGCAATGGTCCCAAAGGCAGAGATAGAGGGACTTATGGGTGACACCCATGTTGGTCTTCAGGCAAGACTAATGTCTCAGGCACTCCGTAAACTTACCGGTGTTATAAGCAAAACGAACTGCGTTGCAGTCTTTATTAACCAACTTCGTGAAAAGGTCGGTGTGCTGTACGGTAACCCAGAAGTCACCCCAGGGGGGCGCGCCCTCAAATTCTATTCATCTGTCCGCCTTGATGTTCGCCGTCAGGAACAGCTTAAAGTGGGTGGAGAAGTGATAGGGAACCACACCAAGGTAAAGGTAGTTAAAAACAAAGTTGCGCCACCATTTAAAGAGGCTGAATTTGATATAATGTACGGTCAGGGCATAAGCCGCGTTGGTGAAATACTTGATATTGCGGTCAAGCTCGATATCATTGAAAAATCCGGTGCATGGTTTTCTTATAAGGGTGAGCGCCTTGGTCAGGGCAGGGACAATGTAAAGGATCTCATTGCTTCCAATCCGGTTTTATGTGATGAACTTGATGGCCTTATTCGCCAAAATCTTGATAAAGTATCAGAGCTTGCAAAATCAAGCGGAAAGAAGACCAAAGTGCTAAATGTATCGCCAACCGGCATTGATGTAGATGCAGATGTGGACGACGAATAAAAAAAGAATAAAGAAACAATTGCTTACAACTGAAGAAGCAAAGGAAAAGGCCTTGAACTTGCTTGAGTTCAGGGCTCATTCTCGTAAGGAGCTTTTTGACAAGCTTAAACGCTTTACGTCCGCTGAAACTGCAAACGAGGTGCTTGATCTTCTTGAGGATGGCGGACTTATAGATGATGAAAGCTATGCTTTCCAATATGCTTATAATGCCATGGAACTAAAATATTTTGGACCGGCACGAATAAAAAAAGAACTTGCTATACGGGGAATAAGCAATGAAATGGCTGAAGATGCCATATGGGCGGCGGAAAAAGAAACATCTTCAACAGAGGAAAGGCTTGCCAAATTAATAGAGGTAAAATACAAAAATATGCTCTCTGATGAAAAAAATCAGGCGAAAACCATAAATGCCCTCTTTCGTCTTGGCTACGGATATGATATGATAAAAGAAGAGATATATAAAATAAAGGAAGAAACATTTGATGAATTCTAGTGAAGAAAACAACATTATAAAAATTGGAATGATATCGCTTGGCTGTAATAAAAACCAGGTGGATGCAGAGCTTATGCTGGGATCGCTTGCCAGCCAGGGCTTCGAAATTTGTGAAGATCCAAATAAATGCGATGTTGTAATAGTAAATACTTGCGGTTTTATAGAAAGTGCAAAGCGGGAGTCTATAGAGAATATACTGGAATGCTGCGAAATGAAGAAGCAGGGCGTAGTAAAGATGGTCGTGGTGACGGGTTGCCTTGCGGAGCGCTATCGTGAAGAAGTGGCGGAACTTATCCCAGAGGCTGATATTGTACTGGGGATAGGTGCAAATGACGGCCTTGGGAATGCCATAAAGCAGGCGCTTATGGGCAAAGAAGTACGAAGCTTTTGCGCTCCAGAAAATTTAGAGATGGAAGGCAGACGTATACTTGTAAATTATCCTCATTATGCCTATATAAGAATTGCTGATGGATGTGACAACCATTGCTCATATTGTGCTATTCCGGCCATTCGTGGCCGCTACCGCAGCAGAACGATGGAAAATATAATAAAGGAATGTAGGTCCTTTGCAGAAAAAGGAGTAGAAGAACTCGTTATAATCGCACAGGATACAACGCGCTATGGCGAGGATGTTTACGGAAAACGCATGTTGCCTGAGCTGTTGAAGCAAATTTGCGTTATTGATGGAATAAGATGGGTCAGAATTCTATATGCGTACCCTGAGCGGGTTACGGATGAGCTCCTTGACGTAATGGCGAAGGAAGGAAAAATTGTAAAATATCTTGATATTCCAATACAACACTGTAGCAAAAAAGTGCTTCGTGCCATGAATAGAAAAGCAAGCACCCCGGCGGAGCTCCTGGCTTTTCTTAAACATATAAGAGAAAAAGTTCCGGGAATAACACTTCGCACTACCTTGCTCACAGGTTTCCCCGGAGAGAGTGAAAACGATTTTGAGGAGCTTTGTAAGTTCGTAAAGGCTGCTAAATTTGAAAGGCTTGGCTGTTTTGCTTATTCGCGCGAAGAAGGTACAGCCTCTTATGACATGTCTGATCAGCTTGACGAGGAAACAAAAGAACGCAGGGCCGAAATCATAATGCAAATACAGACCCTTATTTCTGCTTCGCTGCTCAAAAAGAAAGTTGGCACTACAATGGAAGTTGTAGTAGAGGGATATGATAACAAAAATAAGGTTTTCCGTGCAAGAAGTTCACAGGACGCGCCGGAAATTGATGGCATTGTCTATTTTTCAAGCCCTGAAAAACACTGTATTGGTGATTTTGTAAATGTAAAAATTGAAAGATCCTCCGATTATGATCTTTTAGGTTCTATTGTTGAGTAAAGGAGGTAGCTGTTTTGAACCTGCCTAATAAGCTTACTATCATGAGAATAGTGCTTATTCCATTTTTTGTTGTGTCTTTCCTTGTTTCTTATATAAGCAACTGGGTGGCACTTGCGATATTTGTTGCAGCCGGGCTTACTGATTTGCTCGATGGAGCAATTGCCAGAAAAAGAGGGATTGTAACTGATTTTGGAAAACTTATGGATCCCCTTGCAGATAAGCTTATGCTTATGGCGGCACTGATTTGTTTTACAAGCGCCAATATTTTGCACCCGGCAGTGACAATCCTTATAATTGCACGGGAGATGTTTGTAACAGGGTTTAGAACTCTTGCTGTTTCAAAAGGAAAAGTAATTGCTGCAGACTTTTGGGGAAAATTCAAAACTATATCCCAAGATGTAACGATAATAGTTATTCTTATATGGCAATCCATAGGCAATGGAACCCTTGCAGATGTGCTCGGCATTGTTTCTTATTGGTGTATTTGGATAATGACCATATTAACTATTGTATCTGCAATAAATTACTGTTGGAAGAATAAAGGCTTTTTCGTCCAAGACCATTGACATACAATGTTATTAAAACGGCTTTTGGGCCGGGTTAATTCTCAAAGGCCATTTTTTGAGAAAAATGTCAAGCTATATACTTTAAAGTAGCCAAAAATGAAGCACTTTTCAACAAAATGTTAAAGGTTTTCTACGGAACACACGGAGCCAAAGAAATTTTTAAAAAAAGTTTAAAAAATCTGTTGACACTTCAAATTTCAAATGCTATAATAGCAAAGCACTCTCGAAAGGGAGTGAATAAAGGACCTTGAAAAATGAACAACATTCGGAAAGAAAAAGACCAAGAGAAGAGACC
>CAZNVF010000008.1:18302-22803 GCA_964576395.1 uncultured Oscillospiraceae bacterium | reverse complement strand
GCTATTGCTGAATTATATTAAACTCTGCACTTTGATTTCGTTTATTGTGCAAGTTTTTATAAGCTCTTGTTCTTTTTTAATAAATATCCGCGCAGACTATAGTCTTATTCTACCATCATAGATGAATTATTTCAATTTGAAGTTCTGCAATAATTCTATCTTTTTCTTTGGTAAGACTTCGTAGAGATAAAAACAGACAGCACATTTGCCGCCGCAGTAAAAATCAGAATTGACGCGACCAGCACTGCACTAGAAATTGTCTCTATCCTGTATATTGTTGAAATAATAAAATCACCCGCAATGGCAATTAAAACCATTATGAGCATTGTAAAAATCAAGAACCAGAGCCTTCCCTTTTCCACGCCAAATCGGAACATTACGGGGAGGTTCACCGCCTGTATGAGCAGAGCTGCGGAAATATATAACAGTGTAGAATACCACACATATTCATTCAAAGCCGTCGCGCCGTTTATGATATTTGAAATGGACTGGGTCGCAACGCAAATAAGGCCCACCAAAAGCGATATTATATAGCCCAAAAGATATTTGCTAAAAACCATATCAAATGCAGAATAGGGCATCATATCGGCAAAGTTGTTCCATTTGGACTGTTCATCATAAGCAAGTGCAGTTACTGGAAGCATTGCTGTATAGCAGATTACAAACGGAATTATTGCTTCACTGGCCGTTACTATAAAGATAAGAAGTATTAAAAGAAAAAGTTTTGCCTGTTTTGTTATTACAAGAAAGTCTTTTAAAATAAGTCCTTTCATTGTGTTCTTCCCTCCCTTGCAAAGAAAAGTATTACATCCTCAAGAGTTGTGTGCTCAAAGCTAAGGCCTTCTGGAACTTTTTCTTTTTCTACAAGCGCCTCTATTCCATAAGGCGTTTCTTTTACCCCGTGAACAGCTTCTTGTGAAATATTTTCAAACTTTTCTTTTGGAAGCTTGAGCACCGCGTATTTTGAAAGTATTTTATCTTTTTCGTCAAATAGTGTAAGTTTTCCTTTATGCATAAAAGCAACGTAGTCGCATAGTTTTTCCATATCGCTTACAATGTGCGAAGAAAAAATAATGGAATGACGCTCATCACGTGTAAATTCTTCGAGTATATCAAGAATTTCGTCACGCATTATTGGGTCAAGGCCGCTGGTAGCTTCGTCAAGTATAAGCAATTTTGGCTCATGGGAAAGAGCCACAGCAATGGCAAGCTTCATTTTCATTCCTCTTGAAAATTCTTTAAACATTTTTCCATTTGGGAGTGAAAAGCGCTCAGTATACGTCCAAAAAGCTTCATCGTTCCAGTTTTTGTATGTATTTCTCATAATGGCGCAAACTTTTTTTGGTGTCAGCACTTCTGGGAAATATGCTTCGTCGAGCACTACGCCGATATCATTTTTTAAATCGGTAAATTTTTTATCTCTATTATCCACACCAAGAACTGTAACGGCCCCGCCGCTCCTTTCAATGGTATTCATTATAAGCTTTATGGTGGTAGATTTTCCTGCTCCGTTTTCACCAGCAAGCCCCAAAATGCAGCCCTCCGGCAATGCAAAGTTTATATCGCTCAGCTCAAAATCACAATATTTTTTACAAAGGCCACTTATTTCAATAGCGTTTTTCACTTTGTTCCCTCCTTTAAGATAAGATCATACATTTCCAAAATTTTATCTTTTGATATGCCAATTGGCTTACCAAGTTCGATTATTTTACGGAGTTCTTCTTCAATTTGGCGCAGGCTCTGTTCCCTTACAAATTCCATATTTTTAGGAGCTACAAAACAGCCTTTGGCTGCAACAGTATTTACAAAGCCCTCTTTTTCAAGTTCGTCATAGGCGCGTTTTGTTGTAATTACACTTATTCTAAGATCTTTTGCAAGGTTTCGTATTGACGGCAAAGCGTCCCCCTCAGAAAGTTCACCGGAAATAATTGCGTTTTTTATTTGTGTGACCACTTGCTCATAAATGGGCCTTGGGTCCGCATTACTGATAATAATATTCATTGTGCCTCCAAACTGTATATAAACAGCATATACAGTATATACTGTGCTTAAAGCATTGTCAATACTTTTTTGCTGCCGAGGTGCAATACCACTACCAAAATAAACAAAAACAGAACATGCTTTTTTCTGTAACAGTATAAAAAATGCGCTAAAAGCGCAAAAATAGTGTTGACAGGAACAGGTTTTTTGTGGTATATTTAAACTCAGCCGTGGAGAGGTGTCCGAGCGGTTTAAGGAGCTGGTCTTGAAAACCAGTGACTCGAAAGAGCCATGGGTTCGAATCCCATCCTCTCCGCCACATTTCTTAAATAGCCGCGCCGACACAGATACGGTGAAAATTAATACTGTTTTTATGAACGCTACCATACGGAGAAGTACTCAAGTGGTGACGAGGCGCCCCTGCTAAGGGCGTAGGCCGTGTTAAAAGCGACGCGAGGGTTCGAGTCCCTCCTTCTCCGCCATTAAAACCGCACAAACAATGTGTTTGTGCGGTTTTTGCTTTAATCTAAGTTTTCCATCATGGCTTTTTTCCACAAAAAACAGAAAAATTTTGCTATATCTAACTTTTGCTGCAGAACAATCGCCTATTGACTGAGTAGGATTTTATTGGTATACTGATATCGCTATTTAAACATGAAAAGCCACTTGCGGCTGTAGGTGTATAAATTTGGAGGAATAATAATGTTGAATCAATTCTCAAGGACACAGCTCATTTTTGGCCAAGACGGCATGGAAAAGCTTTCTCGCTCACGCGTTGCTGTGTTTGGAATAGGCGGAGTTGGTGGCTACACTGTAGAGGCACTTGCGCGCAGCGGTATTGGGGCTTTGGATCTTATTGACGATGACAGAATATGTCTTACAAATCTAAACCGTCAGATTTTTGCAACGCGCAAAACAGTCGGACAATATAAAGTTGACGTAGCAGAACAGCGCATTTTAGAGATAAATCCAAATGTTACCGTTCACACCTATAAAACCTTTTTTACCCCCGAAATTGCCGGGCAGTTTGACTTCAGCAAATTTGATTATGTGGTAGATGCTATTGATACTGTCACTGGCAAACTTGAGCTTGTACAACAGGCTGAAAAGGCTGGGGTCCCCATTATAAGCAGCATGGGTGCTGGGAACAAAGTTGACCCTACCGCTTTCGAGGTAGCCGATATTTATAAAACTTCAGTATGTCCTTTGGCTCGCGTTATGAGACGGGAATTAAAAAAACGCGGAATAAAAAAGCTTAAGGTTGTTTACTCTAAAGAGAAACCCATAACCCCCATAGAAGATATGGCAATAAGCTGCAAAGCTCACTGTATATGCCCTCCTGGCACTGCACGAAAATGCACTCAAAGAAGACAAATACCTGGCAGTAATGCATTTGTACCGCCGGTCGTTGGGCTTATAATCGCCGGCGAAGTGGTTAAAGATCTCTCGGGGTTTGGTAAAAATCAATGATATACTTGGATTATTCAGCCAATACCCCGGCAGATCCCGAAGTTTTGGATTCTTTTCTTAAAACAGAACAAACCTATATTGGGAACCCAAATTCTAACCACCCTGCTGGTCATGCGGCCCACGAGAAGATGCTCCGCGTGACGGAAAATATAGCCGGCATGCTTGGCGTGGAACCCGGCGAAGTAATATATACTTCTGGGGCAAGCGAATCAAACAATCTTGCCATAAAAGGAATAGCAAAGGCATCCAGGCATATTGGAAAGCATATAATCTCCACAGCTTTAGAACATTCATCTGTGGGAGGTTCGCTCTCCGCTCTTCAGGAGCAGGGGTATGAAATAGATCTTGTAGATATCGACCGTAACGGCCTTATTGATCCGGATCATCTAAAGGAACTGCTTCGTAAGGATACCATTTTGGTAGCAGTCTCTCACGTTGACAGCGAGCTTGGCACAATACAGCCAATAGAACGAATCGCTGATATTTTAAAAAGCTATCCAAACTGCCGCCTTCATGTTGATTCTACTCAAGCAGTTGGGAAGATTCCGCTTATATCTGACGGTATAGATACTATGAGCATAGCCCCGCACAAATTTTACGGCCTTAATGGAAGCGGCCTTCTTATAAAAAAGAAAAATCTGGTTATTGAGCCGCAAATACACGGTGGTGCCAGCACAACTATTTATAGAAGCGGCACCCCGACGCTGGCACTGGCAGTCTCAACAGAAAAAGCTTTGGAACTTGCTTTAAAAAAACAGCCTGAACGCATAAAATATGTAGAAGAACTGAACACCTATCTGCAAGCAAAACTGAAATGCTACAAAGGGGTACGTATAAACAGTACTAAAAACGCTGTACCGCATATTTTGAACCTGAGTGTAACTGGAGTAAAAGGAACTGAATTTCAGAAAGCGCTGGGCAAGCATGGAATATGCGTATCGGTAAAATCCGCCTGCTCGGTGGAGGGGACTCCATCTAAGGCTGTTTTTGCTGTTAGTCGGGATCGTAAAAACGCCCTCTCCTCCTGGCGGATCAGCCTTAGTCACTTAAC
>CAZNVF010000008.1:0-18292 GCA_964576395.1 uncultured Oscillospiraceae bacterium | reverse complement strand
TAACCACAAATGAGGAAATAGATGAATTTTTAAATGTGTTTGAAATTTGCTATTCAGAGCTCACATGAGTTTGAGCATGCTCAAATTTTAACACAGTATTTATAAGCACAAAACATTTGATCTATCAGGAAGTGGAATACTATGAACCGTATGCTGGAACCATACCAGCTTATAGAACGAAGCATTGTAAAAAAATATCGCAAAGAACTGTGGAACCCTTTTATTCGCGCAGTAAGGCAGTATGAACTTATACAGTCCGGGGATAAGATTGCTGTATGCATCTCCGGCGGCAAAGATTCTATGCTTATGGCTAAGCTAATGCAGGAACTTCAGCGTCACAGTGATGTCCCTTTTGAACTCGTTTTTCTTGTAATGGATCCAGGATACAATGAAATAAATCGCCAAAAAATTGAAAACAACGCCAATCTTCTTCACATTCCAATAACAATTTTTGAAACTAACATTTTCGCTGTTGCCAACAGCAGTGAACAGTCACCTTGTTATTTATGCGCCCGCATGCGCCGCGGTCATCTTTACAGTAAGTCTAAAGAACTTGGATGTAATAAGATAGCACTGGGGCACCATTTCAACGATGTTATAGAAACAACACTGATGGGAATGTTCTATGGTTCCCAGCTGCAGGCTATGATACCAAAGCTGCACAGCACCAATTTCGAGGGTATGGAACTTATTCGTCCTATGTACTGTATCCATGAGGATGACATAATAGCCTGGAAACGCTATAATCAGCTGGAATTCATTCAGTGCGCCTGCCGTTTTACTGAAAATTGCACAATATGTGATAATGGTGGAGGCGGTTCAAAAAGGCAGGAAATAAAAATTTTGCTTCGCCGCCTAAAAAAAGATAACCCTGAGATCGAAAAGAGTATATTTAACAGTATACACAGGGTGTCTCTTGATACCTTCCCCGGGTACAAGCAAAAGGGGAAAGAGTATTCCTTTTTGGATAAATACTATGAAACAGAAGATTTGGAATAACAGTGAATACAAAATTTACGGGGCGGCTTATTTTTATCCTCTAATAAATAATTAATTTGGAAATGAGAAACAGTACTTATAAAATAAAAGCGCGTTCGCATTTGTATTCAGAAAAAGAAATCGTTTTTTACGCTTTCCGTTTTTATTTTGCGCTAACCAAACAATTTTCTTTCCATATCGCCTAAATTCTACAGGTTGACAATAATTATTTATAAGAATAAAATATAATTATATTATTATAGAATTACTATAAAAACCAAAAAGTTTCTTTCACTTTCGACTGAAATAAAACTAAAGGTTTGTATATATAGCTCTTTCACTCATAAATCAGGAGGCAAAAATTGTATAAATACAGAGCTGGCATAGATATCGGATCTACAACTGTAAAACTTGTTCTACTCGATAAGAATGATAAAATAATTTACGGCGAGTATCGCCGTCATAAGGCCAATACCCAGCGAACGCTGGCCGAACTTTTAAGCGAAGCCAAAGAGCTTGTAGGGGACTGCGGCCTAAAAGTGAAGATAACCGGTTCCGGAGCAATTAATCTTGGAAAAGCTCTTGGAATAGAGTTCATACAGGAAGTTGTTGCCGTAACAACGGCGCTTCAGCATGTTTCTCCAAACGTTGACGTGGCCATTGAACTTGGTGGAGAGGACGCAAAAATAGTCTACTTTGACGGCGGAAGCATTGAGGAAAGAATGAACGGCGTCTGCGCCGGAGGTACCGGCGCTTTTGTGGATCAGATGGCTGCCCTTCTTCAAACAGATGCCGCAGGTCTTAATGCTGAAGCAGAAAATTATAAAGAGATCTACCCAATTGCCGCTCGCTGCGGCGTTTTTGCAAAAAGTGATATCCAGCCGCTTATCAACGAGGGGGCAACTAAAGCCGATCTCGGGGCTTCTATTTTTCAGGCTGTGGTCAACCAGACCATCTCAGGCCTTGCCTGTGGCAAACCTATACGGGGCTGCGTAGCGTTCCTTGGCGGGCCGCTTCACTTTTTGCCAGAACTAAAAAAAGCTTTTATAAGAACGCTCCGTTTAACGCCTGAAAATATAGTCGACCCAGAAAATTCACATCTTTTCGCCGCTATGGGTGCGGCGCTTGACGCCGGCGATTCGGCGCCGGTCATGCTCAGCAGCCTTTTGGAGCGCCTCCGCAAAGGAGTCGCTATGGAATTTGAACTCAAACGCTTAGAACCACTTTTTGCAAGCAAAGAGGAATATGACGTCTTTTGCAAGCGGCACGGAAAGGCTGTAGTAGAAAAGAAGGATCTTGAAACCTACAACGGGGACTGCTTCCTTGGAATAGACGCCGGATCCACTACCACAAAAATTGTGCTTATAGGCAGCAGTGGAGAGCTTCTTTTCTCTTATTATTCAAATAATGAGGGAAGCCCAATAAAGACCGCTATAAAAGCTCTCTCCAAACTCAGGGAAAAACTTCCCGAAACGGCTAAGATAGTCCGTTCCTGCTCAACCGGTTATGGCGAGGCTCTTTTAAAATCCGCCTTTTGCCTTGACGAAGGCGAAGTTGAAACTATTGCCCATTGTACTGCAGCCGCCTTTTTTGACCCAAAGGTCGATTGCGTGCTCGATATAGGCGGCCAAGATATGAAATGTATCAAACTAAAAGGGGGGTCGGTAGACAATGTGCTTTTGAACGAAGCATGTTCCTCCGGCTGCGGTTCATTTATTGAGAATTTTGCCAACTCCTTAGGTTACAGTGCGGCAGATTTTGCCAAAGAAGCCCTTTTTGCTGAAAACCCAGTGGATCTTGGCACACGCTGCACTGTCTTTATGAATTCCAATGTAAAGCAGGCGCAGAAAGAAGGCGCAAACATTTCAGATATTTCCGCCGGTCTTGCCTATTCTGTTATCAAAAATGCGCTTTTTAAAGTCATAAAGCTTGCAAACGCCTCTGACCTTGGCGAGCACGTGGTCGTTCAGGGTGGAACATTCTATAATCAGGCCGTGCTCAGGGCTTTTGAAAAGATAGCCGGAGTTGAAGCCGTCTGCCCGGAAATATCCGGACTCATGGGCGCTTTTGGCGCGGCCCTTATAGCGAAAAATCACTATAAAGGCCAAGATACCACTACCCTTTCACTGGATGAAATGCTGGGTCTTACATATACTTCTTCAACGGCGCGCTGTGGGAGGTGCTCAAATAACTGTATGCTCACAGTGAACAAGTTCCCCGGCGGAAGGCGCCATATTTCCGGCAACCGCTGTGAAAAAGGGCTTGGAGCCGCTACGGCAGCGAAAAAGGCTCCAAATATGTTTGAATTTAAACGGAAAAGAATCTTTGCATATCCACCCCTTTCAAAAGAGGAGGCCTCAAGGGGCGAAATTGGTATTCCCCGGGTGCTCAATATGTATGAAAATTATCCGTTCTGGGCGACGTTTTTTCGCAAACTTGGGTTTAGGGTAATACTTTCACCTCTTTCTGACAGAAAAATATATGAGCTTGGAATGGAATCCATCCCCTCTGAGTCGGAATGTTACCCCGCCAAATTGGCCCATGGCCATGTGCAATGGCTTATAGATAATGGGGTAAAAACAATATTTCACCCCTGTGTGTTTTACGAGCACCAAGAAACGCCACATGCTCAAAACCATTACAACTGCCCAATAGTTGTATCTTACCCTGAAAATTTAAAAAATAACGTGGAGGCTGTAACAAGCGGCGAGGTCCACTATATTCGTCCATTCATTGCTTTTACAACTGAAAAGACAGCTGCCGAACGTCTTGTGCGCCTTGGCAAAGAGGAATTTGGTATTCCCGAAAAAGAAATACGCGCCGCTGTTAAAGCTGCTTGGGCCGAACAGCAAAAAGCAAAAGACGACATCCGCGCAGAAGGTAAAGCGATGCTCTCCAAAATGGAAGCAGAGGGCGGAAGAGGCATTGTGATAGTCGGAAGGCCATACCACATTGACCCCGAAATAAATCACGGAATTCCCGAAATGATAGCTTCCTATGGTCTTTCCGTCTTTACAGAGGATAGCATTCCTGTAGATTTTGACCCAACGCGGCCACTTAGAGTAGTGGATCAGTGGGTTTACCATTCACGTATGTACACGGCAGCAGAATTTGTAAAAGGCCGTAACGACCTTGAGCTTGTTCAGCTGAACTCATTTGGCTGCGGCCTTGACGCGGTGACCACTGACCAGATATGTGAGATCCTTGAGAAGAGCAACAAGCTCTATACCGTGCTCAAAATTGATGAGGTCAATAATCTTGGTGCTGCACGCATACGCATACGCAGTCTTTTAGCGGCTATGCGCATGCGAAAAGAACAGAATATAGTGGCTGAACCGGCACCTCTTGAGTACCGTAGAACGGAATTCACCAAAAAGATGTATGACGAAGGCTATACCATTATTGCACCGCAGATGAGCCCCATTCACTTTGAGCTTCTTGAGCCGATCTTCAACAAGTATGGCTACCATGCGGTGATTCTTGACAATGACAACCGTACCGCAATAGACACCGGCCTTAAATATGTTAATAACGATGCCTGCTACCCCTCTATTGTGGCTGTCGGGCAAATAATGGAGGCAGTACTTTCAGGTAGGTACGACACCAATAAGCTCGCCATCGCAATGACCCAGACAGGCGGATGTTGCCGTGCCAGCAATTATGTTGGCTTCATTCGTCGGGCCTTGGATAAAGCCGGCCTTTCCCATATCCCGGTCATATCTTTTAATGCCAATGGAATGGAAAAAAACGAGGGCTTCCAAATCAAACCCGGCCTTGCTATGGACGCCGCACGGGCCTTAGTCTACGGCGACCTGTTTATGCGCTGCCTATATCACGTACGGCCCTATGAACTGATCCCTGGCTCAGCTAACGCTCTCCACCAAAAGTGGAAAGAGATCTGTATAGATTCCCTTGTAAACCCAAAGAGCAAATACCATTATGGCGAGGTTTGCCGTGGAATTGTTGAAGCTTTTGACAATTTTCCAATAGACGAAACCATTCACAAACCTCGGGTAGGCATAGTTGGAGAGATACTTGTAAAATATATGCCCCTTGCCAACAATCACCTTGTGGAGCTTCTTGAAAAAGAAGGGGCCGAAGCTTTTGTTCCAGATCTTCTTGATTTCTTCAATTACAGCATTTATAATGCGGAATATAAACACGAATTTCTTGGTGCAAAATGGTCTTCTGCCGCCATATCCCGCGTTTCTATAAAGGCCATTCGTGCCCTTAGGAAGCCCGCTCTTGACGCGCTTGAAAAGAGCATGCGTTTCGACACCCCAATGCCTATAGAAAAGGTGGCCGACCTTGCGAAGCCGCTTCTTTCCATAGGCAATCAGTACGGTGAGGGTTGGTTTCTCGCTGGTGAAATGGCCGAACTTTTGAGTTCGGGCATTCCGAACATTGTATGCATACAGCCCTTTGCCTGCCTTCCAAACCATGTTGTTGGAAAAGGTGTTATAAAGCAGCTTAAAAGGCTCTACCCGGGGGCAAACATAGCCGCAGTTGACTATGACCCAGGCGCCAGCGAAGTAAACCAGCTCAATAGAATAAAGCTCATGCTTTCAGTGGCCAAAAAAGCTATTGAGTCTGAAAAGCAGGAACCCGTTATTGAAGTTAACCTTTCCCAAAGTGAAGAAAAAGAGCTTCAATATCAGTAAAATTTTATAGGAAGGTGTCACGTGAACATAGAAAATTTTTGGCGGGCCGTGCTTGCCAAAAGCGAAAATGAAATAAAAAGCTATTTTGCTGAAGGTGCATATGTAAATTGGCACTGTACTAACGAGCATTTTAATGTTTCAGAATTTATTCGCGCCAACTGTGAATACCCGGGTGAGTGGGACGGTGAAATAGAGCGCAAGCATGTTTTAGGCTGCCTTATTATCACCGTCACCCACGTTTTTCAAAAGACCGGCTGTCTTTCTTTCCACGTGACTTCGTTTATTGAAACAAAAGATGACCGCATTATCTCCATTGACGAGTATTGGGGCGATGATAGCCCCGCCCCAAAGTGGAGAATGGATAAAAATTTAGGAACAGCAATAAAATAAAAGGAGGCTTTTTGCCATGCTTGAAGTGAAAACCCTTGCACCAGATTTTGCCCTTTTGGACAAAGACGGAGCAACCGTCCGCCTTTCAAACTTCCTTGGAAAAAAAGTTGTATTGTACTTTTACCCAAGGGACAACACCCCCGGCTGCACCCGCCAAGCCTGTGCTTTTGCCAAGAGCTATGAGGAATTTAAAACCCTTGGGGCAGTCGTTATTGGAATAAGTAAAGATTCGGCCGAATCTCACCGCAAGTTTGCGGAAAAATATGAGCTTCCGTTTATTCTTCTTTCCGACCCGGAACACAAGGTTATTGAGGACTATGGTGTGTGGCAGGAAAAGAAGCTTTATGGCAAGGTGAGCATGGGCGTTGTGCGTTCCACCTATATAATTGATGAAAACGGGCTTATTGAAAAGGTTATGCCAAAGGTAAAGCCCGATACCAACGCTGCAGAAATTTTAGAATACCTTAAAAAAGCTCTTTGATCTATTTCTTATAAAATCTAACGGCCGCCTTACGGCATAGCTAATTAAAGAAAAAAGCAGTCCGTTGGACTGCTTTTTTAACATTTTATTTAAGTGTCGCGCTTTCATTGATGACCAACGTGCTGTAAATGAAAAGAACGTCGCAGTCTGAAAAATCTACATATTCCCCAATAAGCGAGGGAACTATATAACGGGTATCTACAAGGGTTATTTTTGAGTAACCCTCGATGAAATATGGTGCTATTGAGGAACCAAAGGAATCGCGGAAAATTACGAGCTCTTTTTTCTCAATGGCTGTGGGGTTTTCAATGATTAAAAGCGCCGCTGCGCCTGAAAGAAAAAATTCATAGGGATCTTTCCCATTAAGTTTTTCAAAGTCGTAGACTCCGCCATAAGTTCCTGTCTCTGTGTTATAGACGATCGCACTGGAGATAGCGTCGTTGGTGATATAATTTATGCTGTCCGGGGCAAGCGGTAAAGCCGCTTGCCCATAATACACTCCGTAAAATTTATCTGTTGCATTGCTTTCCGTATAATTTTCTTCCAGCTCATAACCAAGTGCAGAAGCTATACGCTTTGCCGCAAGGAACAAGTCTTCCTGCTTCCAGTGCGTGTCAGTTTTATAATAATTTTCTGCTGAAAGATCTTCCATAATGCTGCAATATTCCGCATAGGGCATATTTTCAGTTAAAAGTTTTTCAAGGCGGTTATAGTCCATTGTTGGGTAGCCCCCGTCCTCACTTAAAAAATAGCCTTTGTCGGGAACTATTGAAAGGATGATTTTATTGTTGTTTACAGAAAAATAGCGATCATATATCTCTCCGAATTTTGCTGCGGCGTTTAAAACCGATGTATCGTTCAGTGGATAGATGAGCTTAACGGCAAAATCATTTTTAATATAGATACCGTTATTGTCTTTGAAATTGAATATCTTATATTGTGCAAAGGCTTTAAGACTTCTAAAGCTGTCACGGAACGGGAACTGGTCAAGAGCATAATCTTCAAAACTGCTCATAAATTTTCCATTTATAAACGTTTCAGCAGAGAATTCAGGAAATTTTGCAAGACTTCTTCGTTCGCTTTCTGAAAAATCCTTCTTAGGGAAAAGGAGACAGGCTGCAGAAATGATAAATATGATAACAGCAACGGTCGCAACGGTGTATATGTTATATGCTTTTTTGTTCAAAACTTTTTTCTCCTTTCCATAATCAGAACCTAAAGTAAAGGAACGGGTTAAATGACCCGTCAACCAGGTAGGCCGTGACAAGGAGCAGTACCGCGCAAAGTCCAGCCGGTTTTAAAATGTAAAAAGCCTTTTCCAATTTACTGCTTTTGATTTTTTCTGAGGCGGTTTTTAAAAGCGGAGTCGAACCAACAATCCCCAGCACGAACATTACAGCATAGCTTTTAAGATAATAAACTGTTTCAGATGTTGCGAAAGGAAGTTCCATTGCGCCAAACATCCCGCTAAGATCTGAAATCGCTCCTGATATATCGTAAGCGTTGAATACCACAAACCCAGTAATTACAAAGAACATAACATAAAAATGCCCTACGACCGCCGGCAAACGTTCCAGCATCTTTTTTAAAAACAGCTTTTCAATTATTAGTAGTATGGCGTACATAAGGCCCCAGACTATAAACTGCCAGTCAGCGCCGTGCCAAAAACCAGTAAGCATCCAGACCACTAAAATATTAAAAAACCATCGCCCCTTTGAAACCCGGTTTCCTCCAAGGGGAATATATACATAGTCCCTAAACCATAATCCAAGCGACATGTGCCAGCGGTGCCAGAACTCGGTTATGCTTTTTGAAATATAAGGGTAGTTAAAGTTTTCAGGAAAATTAAAGCCAAAGATCCTCCCAAGGCCAATGGCCATATCGGAATAACCGGAAAAGTCAAAATAGATCTGAAGCGTAAACGCTGCTGCATAAATCCAGTAAAATAGCACTGACTTTTCATTTGAGCTTCTGAAAATGGTGCAAAGTTCGCCAAAGGCATTGGAAATCAGCACCTTTTTACCAAGGCCAATTATAAAACGTTCTATTCCGCAGGCGGCCTTTTCAAAGCTGTGCTCCCTTGCAGTAAGTTCCGCATCAATATCTTTATAGCGGACTATTGGTCCCGCAATAAGCTGGGGAAAAAGCGAAACGTATGCGCCAAAATCAACGATATTACGCCTAGATTTTACCTCTTTTCGGTAAACATCTATTGTATAGCTGAGTATTTGAAAAGTATAAAAGCTTATTCCAATTGGAAGGGTTATCTTCAAAAGGGGCAGTGAAAGCCCTGTTGCAGCGTTAAAATTTTTGATAAAAAAGTCGGCATATTTAAAATAGCCCAAAAGCCCCACGCTTGTTACTACAGAAAGGACAACAAAAAGTTTTGAAGTTTTTTTGCCTTGGAATTTTTCAATAAAAATAGCAAAAAAATAGCCCATAAAAATTGAAAACACCATTAAAGCAACATAACGCGGTTCACCCCAAGCATAAAAAATAAGGCTCCAGATAAAAAGCACAGCATTTTTTAACTTTTTTGGAACTATGAAATAGCATAGCATCACCACCGGAAGAAAATAAAACAGAAACGGTATGCTTGAAAAAAGCAAAACTTTCTCCTTTCCCCCACAGTTGGTGGGAACTTTATAAACAACCAATCATGTTGTTCCATGTTTTAACGGCCGCCCATGGCAGGGCTGGTTTATCGGTTTTAGCGAAAGCGGGCGGCTTCCTGGCCGCCCGCTTCCAGTTTTCTAATGAGTACTTTATTTATCAAGAACGAGGTCAAGGTTTCCGCCGCAAAGCTTGGTGAAAGCGGCTTCCATATCGTCGACTGTCACACTGTCTGAGTAGGTGCTATCGACCATAAAAAGCACCACAAGGTCATCTTTTGCCATAACTTTGAGATTATCTGCTTCGACACAGATCCATTTTCTCTGGTCAATGCCGTTTAACATGTCATTTGCTACATTCTCTGCGTCATCTGCGCTGTTAAGCCTTACCGCTACAAGAGAGTAAGCTTGGGAACCGAGCATGGATTCAGAAACTGCGGCTTCTTTAATTTTTGAAGCGTCGTCAAGGCCGGTATAAGCTTTTACTGAATAGGAATCGGTGAGATCAACGGAAATCGTTATAAGGCTGAGATCGACCGGTTTTTCTTTATAGATACTCTCAATTACCTCTTCCGGCGTACCTGCCGGGGCTGCGCTTATATCGGTTTCATCGTCCTTATTTCCGCTACAAGCTGCAAGACCAATGGTAAGCATTAACACCGCAAGGATAACCGAAAAAAACTTTTTCATATTTTACTTTCCTTTCTTTTTCGGGCAAAAGATGCCCGTTTTTTTAACATTAATCATGTTTTTATTTGCCACCGTAGAATTTTGTACCTGGCGATATATTAGTGTTTGCCGCGTTGAGATATATTGCAGTAATTTTTTTAATTTTTTTTGAACATGAATATTTTCAAAATTTATTCTTTCTTTAAAACAGAATTTTATGTATTTTTATTGCCAACCAAAACAGTGTTTTTGCCGGTTTTTCGCTTTTTATTACGCTTTTTGAGTGGTTGTCTCTTTTGGAAACATTCGTTGAAATTATATACAGGTTTTGGTATAATAGTTTTATTTGAAAATATTAATATTAAAGTTTTTAGAAAGGAGACGACCATTTTTGCAAAGGAAAAAAGAACGCCTTTTCCGGCATTTGGGTGAAAATCTCAGAAACTACCGCGGGTGGACTGCCCTTGCCGCTATTTTTGGTGGATTTGAAGTAATTTTTGAGGTCTTCATTCCCTTACTTATGTCAATAATTGTAGACGGCGGCCTTTATAGAGAGGAAAATTTCATACTAAGCGGTTTTTTCCCTCCTGAACTCATTGCCGATAGGGACCGCTTTGTTATCACCGTTGGGGTTATAATGGTCCTTGTTGCTTGTCTTTCAATGGCAAGCGGTCTTTTAAGCGCACGTTTTTCTGCCGTTGCAAGCCAAGGTTTTGCAAAAAATCTGCGTTCCTCTCTGCTTGGGAAAATTCAAAATTTCTCTTTTTCAAATGCGGACAAATTTTCTACACCAAGCCTCATTACAAGAACAACCACGGATGTAAATACTGTGCGCAATACAATGCAACAGTTTCTCAGGGTGCTCATCCGTTCTCCAATTTTGCTCATAATGGCTACTCTTATGGCCTTTGCCATCGCTCCAAACCTTGCACTAATTTTTCTCGCCGCAATTCCTATACTTGTGGCGATCCTCGCTATCCTTCTTCACGTTGGTCAGCCCCGCTTTAAAAAAATGCTTCGTAAAACCGATAAAATGAATTCCTCTATTCAGGAAAACCTTGTAAGCAGCCGCGTTGTTAAAGCCTATGTTCGTGGGGAGTATGAGTCTTCACGTTTTGAAAACACTACAGAGGAGCTCCGTCAAGCCACTCTTTCATCATCAAGGCTGTTTACTCTTACCGGACCAATACAGATGCTCATTATGTGGGGATGCAGCATACTAATTTTGTTTATAGGCGGAAAAGAAATACTTTTTGAAACAACTGGACTTCTTACTGGTGAACTTGTAAGCATTGTTTCTTATACTACTCAGGCAGTAAGCGCCCTTACAACCCTTTCCTGGTTGGTCATGTCTGTTGCGCGTGCCCAGGCCTCTCTTAACAGAATAAATGAGGTGCTCGATGAAAAAATAGATATTGCCGATGGTCCATCCGATGCAATTGTCTCCAACGGCAGTGTCGATTTTGACAATGTTTGCTTCAGTTATTCAAATGATCCAGAAAAGCTCGCCATTAACCACATAGACCTGCATATAAAAAGCGGAGAAACTATTGGCGTTATCGGCGGCACTGGAGAAGGTAAGTCCACCCTTGTGAACCTTATTCCCAGATTTTATGACACTCTCTCGGGTACTATTAAAGTAGGCGGAAGGGATGTTCGGGAATATAGCCTTAAAAATCTCCGTGATGGGGTTGCTATGGTGCTTCAAAATGGAACTCTTTTCTCTGGCACCATTGCCGATAACCTTCGTTGGGGAAATAATGACGCAACTCTTGACGATATGAAAGAGGCCTGCAGCATTTCATGCGCCGACGAATTTATTGACCGTTTTCCTGAAGGATATGAAACGATGCTTGAACAAGACGCCGCCAACCTTTCTGGCGGCCAAAAGCAACGTTTAAGAATAGCAAGAGCAATAATCAAACACCCTAAAATACTTATTCTTGACGACTCTACCAGTGCTGTCGATATGACCACTGATGAACATATACGCCGTTCACTTAAAAACACTCTTCCGGACACGACAAAAATAATAATAGCCCAACGTATTGCTTCGATCATGTCTTGTGACAGAGTAGCCGTTCTTGACGAAGGAAAACTTTCTGATATTGGCACCCATAAGGAGCTTATGGCAAGAAGCGCTATCTATCGCGATGTCTATGATAGCCAAATGAGGGAGGAGGAAAAGCAGGATGCCTAAGGTTGAACTTAGAAATTACAGCAAGGCACAGTCGCCCATGGCGACGCTTATGCGTCTTTTCCGTTATTTCAAACACTGCCAAATGATAATCATTGCAGCGGTTATCACGATTATTATTTATTCCGCCGCCACCATTGGCGCTTCCTATTGTATGAAGCCGATTGTCAATCTTCTTAAAGAAACCGGTGTAGCTCCAAACGAGGTTTTCGGTAAATATATCGCGCTTTTAATTGGCCTTGCTGTGCTCTATATTTTAAGTGCGGTCACAAATTATCTTCTCAACGTGCTTATGTTGGAATCCAGCACCGTTATAATGAAAGAGTTACGTACAGAACTATTTTCAAAAATGCAGAAACTCCCTGTTAGCTATTTTGACAGCAACACCAACGGAAGCCTTATGAGCTATTTTACCAACGATGTTGAGGCAGCAAACGAGCTTCTGCAGCACAGCATCACTCAGCTCTTAATTTCCGTAACTTCCCTTATTGGAACTATTGCAATGATGATAATACTTTCAATGAAGTTGTTCGCAATTATGGTTATTCTTGCTGCGATAGTAGTATTGGTGGTCAAAAAGACGACCCAAATAAGCAGCCGGAGTTACCGCACCCAGCAGGCCAAAGCTGCCGATGTGAACGGTTATATTGAAGAAATGATAACCGGGCAAAGGGATATAAAAGTTTTTACCCATGAACAGAAAGTCATGGAAAATTTTGAGGTTATAAACGACGCGTTTTGCAAAGCCTCCACAACAGCAACCACGGTAACCTCCATAATAGGGCCTATTTTGAACAACCTTTCGCATATTTTCTATGCCGCTACCTGTGCTATAGGAGTGCTTTGGCTGACAGGAGAAGGAGTAGGCGGAATTCTTATAACTTTCTTAGGGTACATAAGAAATTTCGCCAACCGCGTCGGGCAAATCTCTGAGCAGTTCAACTCCATAATGCTTGCCCTTGCCGGAGCGGAAAGGATATTCTCTGTTCTGGATATGGAGCCTGAAAACGATGACGGTCAAGTCACCCTTATAAATGAAGGCAAAGAATATTTTTGGGCTCTCCCCACCGGCGAAAAAGTTCCGGTCAGGGGAGATGTAAGATTTTACGATGTAGATTTTTCATATGTTGAGGGTAAGCCAGTGCTTAAAGGACTTTCTCTTTATGCCAAACCGGGTGAAAAAATAGCGTTTGTAGGCTCCACTGGTGCCGGTAAAACTACAATTACAAACCTTATAAACCGTTTCTATGATATCCAATGTGGTAAAATAACATATGACGGTATAGATGTACGTGATATCAAAAAGAACGATCTTCGCCGTTCCCTCGCAATAGTTCTTCAGGACACCCATCTTTTTACCGGAACAGTTATGGAAAATATTCGTTACGGGCGGCTTGATGCCACCGATGAGGACTGTATTCGTGCCGCAAAAATTGCAAATGCTCATTATTTCATTTCCCATCTTCCCCAAGGTTATGATACTATTCTCTATTCCGATGGTGCAAACCTGAGTCAAGGGCAGCGCCAGCTCGTAGCCATTGCAAGAGCCGCTGTTGCCGAAACGCCCGTACTTATTTTGGATGAGGCCACATCTTCAGTTGATACACGAACTGAAAAACTTATAGAAAGAGGGCTTGATAAACTTATGGAAAATAAAACCGTTTTCGTCATAGCTCACCGCCTTTCTACCGTTCGCAATTCCGATGTCATACTTGTTCTCGAACAAGGCAAAGTTATCGAGCGCGGTAACCATGACGCACTCGTTGCTCAGGGGGGTAAATATTATCAGCTTTACACCAATATGATAGAGCTTTCATAGAGCTTTGGGCAGGTACAAACCTGCCCTTTAATTTTCCTAATAATATAAAAGAAAAGGGGCCCTTTATGGAAAATGCCTTTACCGTTCATCCTATTGCATATATTTATACAGATTTTGAGGACAAATTTGGAATTCCCAGACAGAGCGGCCGGGTTCCCTCCCTTATTGGACGAGTCGTTTTCTTACCAGAATACAGAAATCCCGAGGCTCTTAGAGGAATAGAAGGTTTTTCTCATCTTTGGCTTATTTTTGATTTTTCAAAATCTCACTTGGAAGAATGGTCCCCAACTGTAAGACCTCCCCGCCTTGGCGGAAATAAACGTATAGGTATTTTTGCAAGCCGTTCGCCTTTTAGGCCAAACCCAATAGGTCTTTCCTCTGTAAAGCTTGAACAGGTTAAATTCGATAAGCGCGACGGTCCCGTACTCATCGTTTCCGGCGTTGATCTGCTGAGCGGTACCCCTATCTTAGATATAAAGCCATATATTCCTTTTAGCGACAGTCACCCAGATGCCATAGGCGGCTACGCGGAAGAATTTAGAGAACACCATCTTAAGGTAAATTTTCCTCCGGAGCTTATCTCAAAGCTGCCGCTTGAAAAACAGAAAGCGGCGGCTGAATGCCTTGCGGAGGATCCCCGCCCTTCCTATCAAAACGACCCTGAAAGGGTATACAGTATGCGGTTTGCAGGGTTTGATATACATTTCACAGTAAAAGATGAAATACTGACGGTTATTGCCATAGATTAACAGCTACTTTTATTAGAAAAATGCCCTACGCTAAAGGTAAATAAAAAGACATCTTCTTTATTGGAAGATGCCTTTTTTATTATGAAATATTAATCTCTAAAAGGTTCCCTGCCTTGATAAGTTGTATGAAGAAGCTCGTGAGCCTTATGGGAGTTTGGTTCACCAAGGAACTCCTTGTAAAGCTGCTGGATCTGAGTGTTTCTATGGGACTGGCGGAGAGTATTTCTCTGATCTTCAGAATAGATCGCCGACGCACGTTTCTGAAGATAAGTATCAAGGATATCATGGTCCTCGTTGGGGAGGAATACCGGGCGGACATACGGCTGACCGCCGCCATTAATGCAGCCGCCTGGGCAACCCATTATTTCAATAAAATGATATTTGCTCTTACCTTCACGGATCTCATCCATAAGTACCCTTGCATTTTTCATTCCATGAGCAACGGCAACATGTATTATTTTGCCTCCTATCTCAATAGAAGCCTCTTTTATTCCATCGAAGCCGCGGACGGAGGTGAAAGCGATAGCACCATGTTCTTTTCCTGTGAGAAGAAAATATACAGTGCGGAGGGCGGCTTCCATAACGCCACCGGTAACGCCGAAAATAACGCCCGCTCCGGAGGCCTCGCCCATAATATCCTGATCAAAATCTTCGTCCGGGAGTTTATTGAAAACTATACCGGAACGTTTTATCATATCGCCAAGTTCACGTGTAGTAAGTACCGCGTCCACATCTTTAAGCCCTTCTTTGTTTACAAGCTGGGGACGTTCTTTTTCAAATTTTTTCGCTGTGCATGGCATTATAGAAACAACAAATATTTCTTTAGGGTCAATACCATGTTTTTCTGCATAGTAGGATTTGAGTATTGCTCCCTGCATTTGGTGTGGGGATTTGCAAGAGGAAAGGTGATCAAGCTGATCGGCATAATAGGTCTCGCAGAAATTTATCCAGCCAGGGGAACAGGAAGTTATCATTGGAAGTGTTCCGCCGTTTTTCATTCTGTTCAAAAGCTCGGTGCCTTCTTCCATTATGGTCAAATCAGCCCCGAAATCGGTATCATAGACCTTTTCAAAGCCAAGACGGCGAAGGGCTGCAACCATTTTTCCAGTGACCGGTGTACCGATTTTCATTCCAAACTCCTCGCCAAGCGCGGCGCGGACTGCCGGAGCGGTTTGAACTATTACATGACGGCCAAGAGCCATTGCCTCGTCCACCTTGTCAATTTCAGATTTAAGCATGAGCGCACCGGTAGGGCAGACATTTACGCACTGGCCGCATAGAATACACGGTGATTTGCTCATTGGTCTGTTTCCAGCAGGTCCAACAATGGTGTTAAAGCCGCGGTTTTCAAAACCAAGTACACCAAGGCCATGAGCATTTTGGCACCTTGCTATGCAGCGCCCGCAAAGTATACATTTACTGGTGTCTCGAATTATAGACGGGTTAAGTTCATCAACTGTAACTGGCGTCCGTTCACCTTTAAACATATCCGGTCTTGCACCGGTGATCTTTGCCACATGAAGCAGCTCACAGCGGCCGTTTTTATCACATTGCTGGCAGTTTATTGAGTGGTTAGATAGTAAAAGTTCCACAGAAGTGCGGCGAGCCGCTGCCGCTTTAGGAGACGAAATGCTTATTTCCATCGCTTCTGAAACGGGGTGCACGCACGAAGCCACAAGGCTTCTCATCCCTTTAACTTCAACCAAGCAAACGCGGCATGAGCCGCGATTGCATTCACCATGGTTGAAGTCACAGAGAGAAGGTATTTCATAGCCGCAATTTCTTGCGGCATCTATAACAGTAAGTCCCTCTTCGACCTGATAGGGCTTGCCTTCAATTTTAATATTGACCATGCTCATTTTTATGACCTCCCTATCATTCTTTTTCTACTGCACCAAACTTGCAGGAAGCCATACACATTCCACATTTGACGCACTTACTAATATCGATTACAAAAGCAGTTTTACCCACCTCACCGGAAATGGCGTTGACTGGGCATTTTCTTGAGCAAAGGCTACACTTTTTGCATTTATCCGGGTCAATCTTATACTGAATAAGCTTTTTACATACCTTTGCAGGGCATTTGTGCTTCTGAATATGATCCAAATACTCCTGATAAAAGTTTGCAATGGTGGATATAACAGGATTTGCTGCACTTTGACCAAGGGAACAAAGGGAATTTGTTTTGCAGGCATTGCCAATAGTTTCAAGCTCTTCAAAGTCTTTCATTGTAGCTCTGCCTTCTGTTATTTTTGTAAGTATCTCTAGCATACGCTTGGTACCTATACGGCAGGGAGTGCATTTTCCGCAGGATTCATCGCGGATAAACTCCATATAGAATTTTGCAACATCGACCATGCAGTTGCTTTCATCCATTACTATTGCACCGCCTGAACCCATCATTGAGCCCAAAGATACAAGATTATCAAAATCAATCTTTACATCAAGTTCCTCTTCTGTAAGGCACCCGCCGGAAGGCCCACCGGTCTGAATAGCTTTGAACTTCTTGCCACCTGGAATTCCACCGCCAATGTCATAAACAAGTTCACGCATAGTGGTGCCCATAGGTATTTCCACAAGGCCGACATTATTTACTTTTCCGCCGAGGGCAAAAACTTTGGTTCCTTTCGAACCGGGTGTACCGTATTTAGTAAACTCCGCAACGCCTTCGCGCATTATGTAGGGAACAGTAGCAAGAGTTTCAACATTATTTACTATGCTGGGTTTATCCCAAAGGCCTTTTACCGCCGGGAAAGGCGGGCGGGGCCTTGGCATTCCACGCATTCCCTGAATGGAGTGTATAAGCGCTGTTTCCTCGCCGCAAACAAAAGCACCTGCACCAAGGCGAACGCTTGCTTTAAAAGAAAATCCGCTTCCAAGTATATTATCCCCAAGGAGACCTTCTTCTTCGGCCATTCTTATGGCATTGCAAAGACGTTTTACAGCCACCGGGTACTCTGCGCGCACATAGAAATAACCCTCAGACGCGCCTATGGCGTAGCCCGCAATAGTCATACCCTCTATTACTGAAAGCGGATTATCCTCAAGGAGGGAACGATCCATAAATGCTCCAGGATCACCCTCGTCACCGTTGCAAATTACATACTTTTCTTCGCTTTCCTGATCATATGCAAACTGCCATTTGCGCCCAGTAAGAAATCCACCGCCGCCTCTTCCCCGAAGGCCAGAAGAAAGAATATCGCTTATTACTTCTTGGCGGCTTTTTGCAAGGGCGTTTGCAAGACCCTGGTAAGCTCCGCAGCCAAGAGCCTCATCGAAGCTCTCCGGATTGATAACACCGCAACCGTGAAGCGCGATCCTCTTTTGTTTTTTATAAAAAGGAATCTCTTCCTGTTTTGCTATTTTCTCACCGGTGTTAGGGTCAACATAAAGCAGTCTTTCAACTATTTCCCCACCAAGAACATCTTTTTCAATTATCTCCTCAACGTCTCCAGGTTTCACAAGGCGGTAGAGCACATTTTCCGGATATATACGGATAAACGGCCCCTGAGAGCAAAGACCAAAACAGCCAACTTTGCGAACGGCAACTCTGTCCCCTATATTTTTCTCTGCAATAATGCGGTTACATTCCTCTTCAAGCTTCATTGCACCGGAAGCAACACAGCCACCGCCGCCACAGATCATGAGATAGGTTTTACCGTCGGACCCAGTAAATTTCGTATCCAGCAGTTCTTTACATAATGCGGCTCTTGCTTTAAGTTCATCAACAGTTTTT
>CAZNVF010000007.1:19906-24041 GCA_964576395.1 uncultured Oscillospiraceae bacterium | reverse complement strand
GGGTGCTGTTTTATCTCATTATTCCCAAAGCGGCCTGGGGTATTTGCCCTCGGCGGTGAGGCGCTGAAGCGCCTCGATAAGCGAAGGGGTATCCTCCTTATATGTTACACCAAACCACTTATCCGGGCACTCTTTAACCTCCACGGTGGCTTTACCCTCCCGAAGAAGGGCGCCAACCACGTTGGGAAGGTAGCACTCCGCGCCGGTGGGGTTTTGAAGCAGCTCGCCGGCCTTAAATTCGGCCATTGCGGCGTCAAGGTAATCAAAAATATCCGGCGTGAACGCCCAGAAATTCATTGATACGGGCGTTCCCGGGGCAAGGGGAACCCAGGTTTCCCCGCCGTCCTCGGTATATTCGGCGCAGGCGCCGCGTTTTTCAACCCTGGTGCGCTCGTTTATCTCCGCAAGCAAGCCGTTTTCAACCCGGCAAACGCCCCTTGCCACATATCCCTTGTCAGTTACAGTATTTTCTATTCTGTAGCCCATCATTCCGTATTTGTTTTTACCGGTCATACTGTTCATAAGTTCTTTTATAAGTTCAAAGCAGTGGCAGCCGTAATAGTCGTCGGCGTTTATAACGGCAAAGGGGCCGCTTACATGCCCGCGGCAAAGGGCAATGGCCTCCGCCGTGCCAAAAGGCTTTTTTCTGCCCAGCGTCTCATATTCCGGGTCTATATCCTGAAAAACATAGTCAACCTTCATATATCTTTCAACTTTATCGCCTATGACCTCTTTAAAATTTTTTTCAAGGTTACCGCGAATTATGAAAACCACCTTGTTAAAGCCCGCTTTCCACGCGTCATAAATAGAAAAATCCATTATTTTTTCTCCGCGGGGTCCCACTGGAGTTATTTGCTTTGCGCCGCCATAGCGGTCACCTATACCGGCCGCCAGTATTACTAAAGTGTATTCCATTTCACTTCTCCTTTTCTTCCATTTTGCTTTATTAAATATATATGCTAAAAAATCAAATATATCTCTTTACGCCTTTTTCAATAAGACTTTTAAGAACGGCTTTAGGGTCCTCAGATCTTGTGAGCATTACCATTGCAGCAATTACATATGGACGCAGTCCCGCCTGCGCAAGAAGGCTGTCCCTGTTTGCATTATAGACCTGTGCGGTCATTTCTCCACGTATACAAGATATATCGGTGATCTCCGCAGGGAGATCATGAAGGAAAAGAGCGGAGCCATTCCTTGTTCCTTCCATCATGCTTTCAGTACATTCCCAGTCGATATATTTCATGTTTTGCTCCTTGAGCTCGTGCTCAAGGAGCTCTATTCCTCTTTCAAGGTTCGCGTCGAAAAAATCCGTCCTATTTTGAAGGAAATTATATGGTGCCCAGTTTACCGGGTACACTATATCCGCGCCGTCAAAAGCTTCCTTCATAGATTCTGTTTTTGTAAAGCTGCCGCCGGAGCTTTCAGCGTTTGCGGCAGCCCGCTCACATGCGTCCGGCATAAGTTCATAACCCTCGGGCGCAGCAAGAACTACGTTCATTCCGAAGCGGCTCACAAGAGAAATTATTCCGTTCGGGACTGCAAGCGGTCTGGTTCCATCCGGGGAATATGCCCATGTCACAGCTATCTTTTTACCCTTTAGGTTTTCTATTCCGCCAAAGCGGAACGCCATGTGTTCAAGATCGGATATAGTCTGAACAGGGCTGTCTTCATCGCTGCCGAGATTTATAACATACGGCCTTTGGGCCATTATACCGTTATCGCGGCTTTCTTTAAGCGTTGTTACCATTCTTGACATATAGCGTGAACTTTTTTCAATATATCTTCCGTCACAGATGCCTATGGCGTCAGCCATATATGAGACCATGGCCACCGTTTCTGCAAGGGAACCGTTGCCTATTCTTCCGCTCATCTCGCGCAGGGTAAGGCCAAGCATGTCGCAGCCGGAGGCAAATGCGAACTCCATTCCCATGTTCCTGCTGTTGTTGAACATTGATACAGCTATTCCGGAATCGAAAACTTTTGATGAGATATTTCTGTCACGCATAGCTTTAAGAACCGCCGCAGATGAAGCTATAAAGGTAATGTCTTCATCAGACATATCCCATGTGCGCAAAAAGTCCTTCCTATAAAGGCTGTTTCCTCCCTTTTCTGGCAGAGTGGAAAGAATGTTTTCAAGTTCCATTTTTATACCTCCGTTTTTTCTCACTTTTACAATAATAACAATCAAAAAATGCCAAGTCAACAGCGATATTATTAATTTTTGTTTCTCTAAGAAAAAATTAATAATCAGCATATTCTGCGTTATTTTTTTGCCAAGCAAAATAACGGCGTTTATAAAATTTCCGGCTTTGTGTAATCTTGCTTTTTTTAGCGTTAAATTTTAGACGTTTTTCCAAGTTGACACATATCTCTCTATAGTTTATAATATATATAACATATTTTTATCTATTTTCGAGGTAACAATGTTTTATTCCAATTAAGTTAAAGGGTGAATTCCTGTTTTGAAACGAGACCTTCTTTCCAAATTCAAAGAAACAGCTACCGCCGTATTGCCTATTTGCGGCGTCGTTTTGTTGCTGCATATTACCATTGCGCCAATGCCTGCGGGCATTTTTGCGCTCTTTGTCTCCAGCGCTGTTTTTTTGATAATGGGAATGACCCTTTTCCAACTCGGTTCAGACATAGGAATGACCACCATGGGTAACCAAATAGGCAGCAAGCTTGTTGAAATGAAAAACCTTAAACTATTTATTATAACGGCCTTCGTTCTCGGCATGCTTGTTACCATTGCAGAACCGGATTTGCAAGTACTTGGTAAGCAAATGCCAAACTCCACTCTTTTTACTCTTTTGGGGAACGATTTTTCTGTTGGAACGGTGCTTATTTATGCCGTTGCCATTGGCGTTGGGCTTTTCCTTATGTTTGCTGTTATAAGGGTGCTTCTTGGTTGGAACCTTTCTAAAATATTCATTGTTCTTTATATATTAGTGTTCATTTTTGCCGCGTTTACCCAGAAGGAATATCTTGCGGTGGCTTTTGATTCCGGCGGCGTCACTACCGGACCTATTACCGTGCCGTTTATTCTCGCTCTTGGCGTGGGTATTGCTTCCGTTCGTGGCGGTGAAAGCTCAAAAGATGACAGTTTTGGTTTTGTTGCCCTCTGCTCCATAGGGCCCATATTAACTGTGCTTATAATGGGAATGTTTGTTGACGGAAGCGCTCACTATGAGCCGGATGTCATACCTGAAATATTTTCCGCTGCTGACCTTCTAAAAGCATACATTCATGCCTTCCCCATATTTGTTAAAGAGGTTGCCCTCGCCCTTGCGCCCATTTTGGCTGTATATTTGATATTCCAGATTTTTTTCCTTAAGCTTCCAAAAATAACGGTTTTTAAAACACTTATCGGCGTTGCTTATACATACGTTGGTTTAGTAATATTCCTTACGGCAGTCAACGTAGGTTTTCTTCCGGCCGGAAGCTATATAGGCGGCGCTTTGGCGGCGCTCTCTTATAACTGGATCATTATTCCTGTAGGTATAATTATAGGTTTCTTTATAGTTGCGGCAGAACCTGCGGTGCATGTTCTTACTGGTCAGGTAGAGGATGTAACTGGTGGAGCTATATCTAAAAAAGCTATGATGACAGCCCTTATGGTGGGAATGGGCGTCTCTGTAGGGCTTGCCATGACCCGTGTTCTAACCGGTCTTTCTATTTGGTATTTGCTTGTTCCAGGTTATACCATCGCGCTTGTATTTACATTCTTCGTTCCCAAAATCTTTACCGCTATAGCTTTTGACTCCGGCGGCGTTGCCTCCGGACCAATGACGGCGACCTTCCTGCTTCCGTTTGCTACGGGAGCCTGTTCCGCCGTAGGGGGAAACGTGCTTATGGACGGTTTTGGTGTTGTAGCAATGGTCGCTATGACCCCTCTTGTCACCATTCAGATACTTGGAGCGGTATATGCCGTAAAATCCAAACATGCCAATAAAACCTTCACTAAAGAAATTGCCGAGGTTACAAAAGATGCCGCCGGCGGTGAACTTGGCGAAGATGATATCATAAGCTTTGACAATGATGAAATAATAGAATTTGAAGAAGAATTGTAATTGACTTTTGTTATGATGAGTGGTAATATGCCATGTGAAAAGGGGGATGTTTAATGAGTCCT
>CAZNVF010000007.1:0-19896 GCA_964576395.1 uncultured Oscillospiraceae bacterium | reverse complement strand
ATTTCTACACCGGCTGCCGAAGCGGCCAAAAGGCAATTCGATCGGCTTGACCTTGTTTTTACAGTTCTTCAGCGTGGGCTTGGGGATAAAATAGTAGAAATAAACAAGGAACAAGGCGTATATGTCAACTTCATTTGTCCCGGCCGCGGAACGGCCACCACAAGTATTCTTGAAATGTTCGGCATTGGCGCGACGGAAAAGGATATTGTGCTCAGCTTTGTAAAATCAGAATCCGTTTCTGCAGTGCTCAAAAATATTTCTAAAAAAATGGAATTCGATAAACCAGGCTCAGGGATCGCTTTTGCCGTTCCAATGCAGAGCATTGCCGGCACAAAAGTTCTTCATTACCTTACAACTGCATCTTCTGGGGAGGACCAATCTAATGGACGATAAAAAAATCTCCTATACTTTGATAATTATCATAGTCAACCGCGGCTTTTCAGATGATGTTATGGACGCTGCAAGGGAGGCCGGTGCCAAAGGCGGTACCATTATGTATGCCCACGGCTCCGGGCTTCAAAATGAAACAAGATTTTTTGGAATTTCAATACACCCTGAAAAAGAAGTGGTGCTGATTCTTGCCGATAACAACCACAAACTCGGAATAATGCAGGCCGTTGTCCGCAGAGTCGGGCTTGATACGGAGGGATCCGGCATAACTTTCTCCCTTCCAGTGAGCGAAACAGCAGGCATAGCGCATTTCAATAAGCTTGAAGCGGAAGAGGAATATTTTTAAGCATAAAATTCTGTGCAAATGAACAAGTCCCGTGCTCAAAAATAAGAGCACGGGATCCATTCCTTGGTACGGCAAAATAGGTTTGCCAAATAGATTGGCTAATCAGATAAAATATTTATAACACAAAACGGCGGGGAAAATTCCCCGCCGTTTTGTTATTCAAGGTTTTTCTCAAGAGTTTCAAGCTCCGTCATAAGCTCTTTTGGAAGTTTATCGCCAAATTTTTTATAAAACTCCCGAATGCCTGCGGCCTCTTCGCGCCAAAGGCCTTTATCTACACTGAGAAGCCCCGCAAGGGTCTCTTTTGTTATACCTTCTATTCCCTCAAGTTCAATATCGTCAGGAGTAGGTTCATAGCCTATTGCAGTTTCAACGGCACCTGCCGTTCCGTCGCAGCGACCAAGTATCCACATGAGCACGCGCATATTATCTCCAAAGCCCGGCCAAATAAACTTGCCCTCATCATCTGTACGGAACCAGTTGACGTTAAATATTTTCGGGGCTTTATCTCCAAGCTTTTCTCCCATGTCAAGCCAATGCTGAAAGTAGTCGCCCATGTGGTAGCCGCAGAACGGCAGCATTGCCATTGGATCGCGGCGCACAACGCCCACTGCTCCTGCCGCCGCCGCGGTGGTTTCGGACGCCATAGTGGAACCAACAAAGACTCCGTGCTTCCAATCCCTCGACTGATATACAAGAGGGGCCGTCCTTGCCCTGCGGCCGCCAAATATAATTGCAGAAATCGGCACGCCTTCCGGATCGTTAAATTTTGGGCTTACGCTGGGGCAGTTTACTGCCGGAGCAGTAAAGCGGCTGTTCGGGTGGGCAGCTTTCCCGGTGGCTGTGCTTCCTCTCCAAGGGTTGCCCTGCCAGTCAATAGCGTTTTCCGGAGGATTTTTATCAAGCCCTTCCCACCAAACGGTGTTGTCATCAAGGTTGTGAGCAACATTGGTAAAAATTGTATTCTTCATAGTGGCTGCAAGGGCATTTGGGTTAGATTTTGCGTTGGTGCCCGGAGCAACCCCGAAGAAACCGTTTTCTGGGTTTACTGCCCAAAGGCGTCCGTCTTTACCAATTCTGAGCCATGCAATATCGTCACCCACGCACCAGACCTTATAGCCTTTTTTCTTGTAAAATTCTGGTGGAATGAGCATTGCAAGATTTGTTTTGCCACAGGCAGAGGGGAAAGCAGCCGTTATGTATTTAACCTCGCCTTTAGGGTTTTCTATTCCTAAAATGAGCATATGCTCTGCCATCCAGCCCTCTTTCATGCCTTGCCAGGAGGCAATGCGAAGCGCAAAGCATTTTTTGCCCTGCAGCACATTGCCGCCATAGTTGGAGTTGAGCGACCAAATTGTATTATCCTCTGGAAATTGGACAATATAGCGGTTTTCCTCATCAACATCCAGTGAACAGTGAAGTCCTTTTACAAAATCACTGCTATTGCCAAGCATATCAAGGGCTTTTTGCCCCATTCTTGTCATAATATCCATATTAAGTACAACATAAATACTGTCCGTAAGTTCTATGCCTATTTTTGCAAACGGTGAACCCACCTGACCCATTATATATGGAATAACGTACATAGTCCGGCCCTTCATACCGCCTTCAACAAGTGGTCGGAGCCGGGCATACATCTCGTCTTTTTCGACCCAGTTGTTTGTGGGACCGACCATCTCTTTTTTTGTGGTGCATATAAATGTTCTTGCCTCTACCCTAGCGACATCATTTGGGTTAGTCCTGTGAAGAAGGCACCCCGGAAGCTTTTCCTCATTGAGACGTTCCATTAGCCCTGTGACAACGGCCTCCTCTTTCAGGGAATCTATTTGCTCCTTGCCATCTGTCACCCAAACTACTCTATCAGGTCTGGTAAGGGCTTTCATCTCTTCTATCCATTTAAGAACATATTGATTTTCGGTCATAAAATGCAGCTCCTTTCAAAAAAACTGAAACATCATAAACTTATATTTTTCATTCGGTATAGAACAAGTTTTCGCCTCTATTATGTAAGCCTAGAAATCCTCGTCAATGGGCATAGTAGGTTTTGCATTGAGCGAAAGATTTGAAAAATGTCCAGCCAGTGCCTCGTAGTAAGCCTGTGACCCTATCATGGCGGCATTGTCCCCGCAAAGCTCCAGCGGCGGCACAAAAAGCCTTAAATGGCGGCGCTTGCACTCCCTTTCAAGCAGTGCTCTAAGTCCAGAGTTGGCAGATACTCCCCCTGCAGCAACAATGGTTTTATACCCTCCGTCCTGTGCCGCAAGCATAAGCCTGTCAACAAGGGCATGGCAGATTACATTTTGGTAAGAGGCACAAAGATCGGGAATGTTTATTTCCTCACCTTTTTGCTTTGCATTATGCAGTATATTCACAACGGCGGTTTTTAAACCCGAAAAACTCATATCGAGAGGGCTTCCTTCCACCCTTGGCCTTGGCAGCTTAAAGGCTTTTGGGTTGCCGTTTTTTGCCTCCCTATCAAGGAAAACTCCGCCCGGATAAGGAAGACCCATTGCCCGTGCGGCTTTATCAAAGGCCTCCCCTGCGGCATCGTCCCTTGTTTTGCCAAGAATTTTAAACTTTGTGTAGTCCGAAACCTCCACAATATGACTGTGCCCGCCTGAAACAACAAGACAGAGAAATGGCGGCTCAAGTTCCCAGTGAGCAAGGTAATTAGCCGCAATATGCCCTTTCAGGTGGTGTACCGGCACCAAAGGCTTACCCGTTGCAAGTGAAAGCCCCTTTGCAAAATTTACACCCACCAAAAGCGCCCCAATAAGGCCCGGCGCTGCCGTTACCGCAAAGCAGTCCGCATCGGAAATGGACATTTCCGCATCGGAAAGGGCCTTTTCTACAACGCCAACTATATTTTCAGTATGGCGCCGTGAAGCTATCTCCGGCACAACTCCGCCATAAAGGCCATGTTCAGCTACCTGTGTATTTATAACTGAAGATATTATTTTCCTTCCATCCTCTATAACCGCGGCGGCAGTCTCATCGCAGGAGGATTCTATTGCTAAAATTCTCATCTTTTAAAATCATCGCCTTATGTTAAACAATAATACTACATTTTAATTATATCAAAGGCAAAGTTTTTTTACAATATCAAAGACCGTTTCCTCCCTTAAAAAACATGGATTTAACCGAAAGTTCCCCTGCAAGCTTAAAAAGGGCCTCCGCCATTATTCTTTCTGCCGGCATGTTGGCTGTTTCGCCCACGCGCTCATAAAATTTTGCCGCGGCGGGATCAATTTCCAAAGTATATTTTCCCAAAATTCATACTCCATTCTTTGTTTTTTCAGAACTTATCATTGCTCTGGAAGCCAAATTTATTTAAGGATATTTTTGCCATTTTAATTATTATTACAAAAATAGCATATAATGCAAAAAGCGCCCTTTAATTGGGGCGCCCTTTGCATTATATAAGGAGAAATATAATGAAATATAGACTTTTTATCCTTTATTTTCAATAAGTGTAATAGTAACGGTAAAACTTGCATTTTTGTTCCCTGTTACGGAATAGCGATAGAGCCCAACCTCAACCACATCGCCGGGCGAACTTTCTGCAAGAAGGTTCTGAAGATCATCCATGCTGCTTACCTCGTTGCCGTTAAAACTGGTAATTATATCTCCCACTTGGGCACTCGTGCCGGCAAAACTGCCTTCTGCATCGATAGAAACTATTTGTACGCCCATTGGAACATTATAATATTTTGCGGTAATAGAGTCTATAGACGTTCCGGTAATTCCAAGCATGGCTCTTCCGGAAACATATCCGTTATTCATAAGTTCTTCCACTATTGGAACCGCGGTACTGATAGGAATCGCAAAGCCAATTCCTTCATAGTCAACGTCCACAAGTTTCGAGCTTGTAATACCAATAACCTGACCATATCCATTAACAAGCGCACCGCCGGAGTTACCGGGGTTTATTGCCGCGTTAGTTTGAAGAACAGTCATTGAATAGATGCTGTCGCTCGTGGTGACGATTCTGTCAACGCCGCTTATAATACCGTCAGTAAAGCTGGACTGAAGGCTGAGCCCGCCCGGGTTCCCTATGGCGTAAACCTTTTCACCCACTTCCACTTGAGAAGAATCTCCAAGGGCTGCCTTAGTAAGGTTTTGAGCGTCTATCTTGAGTACAGCAATATCGGTCTGTGTATCTGAACCGACGATTGTCGCTTCATATTCTTCTTCATTATATAAAACGACTTTCACCACGCTAGCGCCTTGTATAACATGCGCGTTGGTCAGAATATAGCCGTCTTCACTGATGATAATACCAGAACCTGAACCGTAAGGCTCAAAAGAAGAAGCATACTGATACTGAATAACACCCACAACGGAAGGGCTTACGGTTTTATATATTTCAGTAGCGGAAAGTTCTCCATTCGCTGAAGTCACTGTTTCCCCTGTGTCCGGCTTTGCTTCAAGGTTAAACTGAATGCCGTTCTGGTCATCCTCCTGGTTTACGTCCGACTGACCGCTGTAAATTGGCAGCTTGTCGTTATCATTTTCATTGTCAGTGACAATGCTATAAATTCCGAAAGACGCGAGGGCAAGTACACAGCCGCCTAAAACAACCGCGATTAGCGTGATAAAAACTTTAAATCCCTTTCCGGAAGATTTTTTCCGTGAGCCTGAGTCTTGGCTCCCCGCGCTTTCATAACGGTTAAAATCCCACTGGTAGCCGTTATTATTGTAACTGTTTTTTCCACCGTTGCTATAATAATTGGGCATAGGACCCTGGTTGCTGTAATATCCGTACTGCGTACCGTATTCCCTACGCTGTTGGTCGCGCTGTCCCCCGTTATTTTGAGTTGTTGACTGTTCGCTGTTTGATCCATTATTTCCGTCATATGAAGCGTACTGATTGGTGTTAGCCGAGTATGTCCAACCCGAAGGGGCGTTTGTTTTTCTCGCCTCAGAAGCGGCATTTTTATTTTCGCCGCACTGCTGGCCCTCTTCGTTCATTTCATTTTTTTCAAATTCATCCATATACAAATACCTCTTTTTATGAAAAGTCGTTTCTTAACTTATGCCTCTATTGTAATTGCAAATTATGAAATAAAAATAAACTTGAATTTAATAAATTCAACAGATTTTATGGTATTTTCGTGAATGTTATAAATTTTCACTTTCGGGAGTATCCGCAGCCCGGCATTTGCTTCTCTGTTCTTTTATAGCCTTAGGGTCGGACTCCTGAACTGAGAAGGTGAATTCCGTGTACTGCCCCTCTACGCTTTGCACCATAAGGTCACCCTTATGTTGATTAATTATGGTCTGCACTATATAAAGCCCAAGCCCCACGCCGGTTTTATCAAGGCTTCTTGATTTATCTGTTTTATAGAACCTGTCGAAAAGCCTTGGCAGCTCGTTTTGTGCTATACCCGCTCCGGTATTTCTAATCGAAACAAAGACTTTTCCTCCATCTACTTTATATGAAAAGCTGATGCAGCCCCCCTCATTACAGAACTTAACAGCATTATCTATAAGGTTATATATTACCTGGTGTATAAGGTCATTATCGGCATAGACATAAACTTCGTCAGACTCAAGGCCCATTATCTGAAGATCTTTGCCCTCTATTTTCTGTTCAAATGCAAACACCGTCCGGCAAACAAGCTCGTTTATATCAAAATTCGTGGGGGAAATCTTTGTATCCCCAGCCTCAATTCTTGCTATGCTGAGCATGGATTTGACCATTCTTGAAAGGCGTTTTACCTCTTCAGAAACCGTTTCAAGGTATTGGCGCTGTTTTTCCTCTGGCACCGTTCCATCAAGAATTCCGTCAACGAAGCCGCCTATAGTCATCATTGGTGTTTTTAACTCGTGTGAAACGTTTGCTACAAAGCTTCTTCTTACTGACTCAAGATCCGCAAGGGAATCTGCCATGTGGTTGAATGAGACTGCCAGCTGAGCTATTTCATCTTCACCCTCCACTGGAATGCGGACGGTAAAATCCCCTTCTGAGAAGTTTTTGGTTGCCGCAGCCATTATCCTAAGCGGTTTTGTAAGTTTATTTGTCACAAAATAGATCGTCACCGAAGAGAGTACTATTGCTATTAGAGCACAGAAGAAAATTATATCCATAAGATCTATAATATAGAGCAAATGGTCTGTGATTTCAGCTGAAACAAAAACCACAGCCATAGCGGTGCTATTATATACAATAGGAATTCCTACAGTATAATATGTGCTCTTATATATTCCCCCAAACGTACCGGATTCGCCGTATTCCCCCGTAAGCGCCTTTTCCATGATTTTTTCATCCACCGTATAGGTTTTGTGGTTACAGTTGCTGTCCTCCGAACATACAAGGGTTTTGCCATCCATATTCACAAGGAAGACTATTGAATCGGTAGTATTTGAAATTACGTTGTAACTTGTCTGCAATGCGGCGATGGAAACTTTCTGATAATCGTACTTTGCCATATTTGCAAGGGTTATAAGTTCCACCTGGTAGGCAGTTTTGCGAAGGTTGTCCTTGTTCATATCTTCCAAATATGACGCGGAAAAAGTCAATATAAGGATGCCCATAAGGGTAATTATAGCAAAGATGACGGCCGAGCATATTGCAAAATACCGGTTAAAAATGGACTTTCTTGGTGATTTTTTCCTTTTTGCCATTATTATTCATCTTTCACTTCAAATTTATAACCCACACCCCAAACGGTTTTAAGGGACCACTTTTCTGAAACGCCCTCAAGCTTTTCACGAAGGCGTTTTATATGAACGTCCACCGTTCTTGAATCACCGTAATATTCAAAGCCCCAAACCTCGTCAAGAAGCTGATCGCGGGTATATACTCTGTTTGGGTTGGAAGCAAGGTGAAACAGCAATTCCAACTCTTTTGGCGGAGTATCTATAACTTTGCCGTCAACCTTAAGCTCATATTTTGTCATGTTGACAGTCAGCTTATCGAAATTCACTTCTTTTTTTTCTGTCTCGGCCGAAGCTTTACCCGTTCTTCTCATAACAGCCTTTATTCTCGCAATTATCTCCTTAGGCTCAAAAGGCTTTACAACATAATCGTCCGCCCCAAGCTCAAGCCCAAGAACCTTATCGAAAGTTTCACCTTTTGCCGTAATCATAATTATTGGGCATTCTGACTTTTTCCTAAGTTCACGGCAAACCTGCCAGCCATCCAGTTTTGGCATCATGACGTCCAAAAGAATAAGATCCGGTTTTTCTTCTTCAAAACGTGCGATAGCTTCTTCGCCGTTGCCTGCCAAAACAACGCTGTAATTTTCCTTTTCAAGGTAAAGTTTGAGAAGCTCACAAATATTTTTGTCGTCATCGGCAATAAGGATCCTTGCTGTGGACATTTTTATTCCTCCTCTTTATGTAAAACGTGCCGCCGTATCTCGCCCGTTGGCGGTAATTAAGTGATTATATTTATTATACCTTATTTTACCTTGTATTAATGAACACTTCTTTAACAAATTAATTATTTTTTCGGAATTTCTCTTGTTAAATCGCAGATTTCATATATAATTATTATATATCGTCAAATCAAAGTTGGCAATCAAAATAAATTCAATTACAAAGGAAGGCGATTTTTTATGAAGCTCGGAATGATTGGACTTCCGAACGTCGGCAAATCTACCCTTTTTAACGCCATAACAAACGCAGGGGCACAGGCGGCGAACTATCCGTTCTGCACCATTGAACCGAACATTGGCGTCGTTGCTGTTCCTGAACCTAGGCTTGATGAGCTTGCTAAAATTTATGACCCTGAAAAATACACCCCCGCCACGGTTGAATTTGTGGACATTGCAGGCCTTGTCAAAGGCGCTGCAAAGGGCGAGGGCCTTGGCAACAAATTCCTTGCCAATATTCGCGAGGTGGACGCGCTTATTCACGTTGTGCGCTGTTTTGAGGACGACAATGTTATACATGTAGACGGTTCCGTCAACGCCGGAAGGGATATCGAGGTTATTAACCTGGAACTGATATTTTCGGACATTGAGGTGCTCGATCGCCGCATAGCAAAAGTGGAAAAGGACCTTAAAGGCGACCGCAGCCTTGCGGACGAGCTTTATCTGCTGAAGCGTCTTAAAACTCATCTTGAGGAGGGCAAATCCGCAAGGGCTTTTCCCTGCGCCGATGATGAAGAAAAAGCTATAATCGCTTCTATTCCACTGCTTTCAAATAAACCCGTGATCTACGCTGCAAATATGTCGGAAGATGATTTTCTTGGTGGAGTTGAGAATAACCGCAATCTTAAGCAGGTGGAGGAAATTGCCGCCGCAGAGCATTCCGCTGTAATGCCCGTCTGCGCAAAGTTTGAAGAGGATATTTCCGACATGGATCCGGATGAAAAAAAAGAGTTTCTTGAGGAGATTGGCCTTGAACAGTCCGGCCTTGACCGGATGATAAAGTCCAGTTATGACCTTCTTGGCCTTATGAGCTTTCTCACCGCCGGCAAAAAAGAGGTAAGGGCATGGACTATCAAAAAAGGAACCAAGGCCCCTAAAGCCGCCGGAGCCATTCATTCTGACTTTGAAAAGGGCTTCATCAGAGCCGAGATCGTAAAGTATGATGACCTTATTGCGCTGGGCTCTTGGAACGCCGCTAAAGAAAAGGGCCTTATGCGAAGCGAGGGCAAAGATTACGTTATGCAGGACGGTGACGTTGTTGAATTCCTTTTTAACGTATAAATTATAAATAATTTGTAAAGGAGGCGCGGATACCGTGAAACCGAAACGCCTTGTAACCATTGCGATGCTTGTCGCAATGTATGTTGTTTTAAGTCTTTTTGCAACAATAAGACTTGGCAGCAGTATGAAAATCTCTGTCGCCAGCTTACCCATAATAGTTGGCGGCGCCCTTTTTGGCCCAATTGACGGTCTGATAATAGGGCTGATCGGCGCATTTATGGAGCAACTGCTCACTTATGGTCTTGGCCCCACCACTGTTTTGTGGATGATTCCTGCCGCTGTGCGTGGGCTGATGGTTGGGCTTTATGCGAAACATTGCGGCTTCAACATGAGCTTTAAGCAAACTCAGTTCATAACCATTTTGAGCGCGCTTGTCGTTACGGCGACAAACACCGTCGTGATGTATTTTGACGCAAAGATCTACGGCTACTACACATTTGCCGGGGTTTTTGGCGCTGTGGTGCCAAGGATCATATCCGGAGTAATAACGGCGTTTATTTTAGGCGCGCTTTTGCCGCACATTGTAAAGCCGCTTAGGAAATTTCTAAACCTATAACAGCAAATAAGGGGTGACGTTTAGAGCGTTACCCCTTATTTATATTTTAAAGTTGTCTTTTTTTGCAAACTTCGTTTTCTGAAATTTCCATGTTTACTTTTTGGGGATCTTTTTTATATTATAAATCTGTAATTTTTAGTTGAAGGAGCAATTATTATGTCTAAATACTGCCCTTACTGTGGTAGGGAACTTTCAGACGGCGCCCTTTTTTGTGTTAATTGTGGCAAACCTGTATCGAACATTCCCAAACCGATAAAAATACATAATGGCAACGGCCTAACATGTCCAAGGTGTGGAAGTCAAAATATCAGTGTGCAAATTGAACAGGTTTCGAGCAAAACTATAAAACATGGAAATGGTTTTGGCGGAATTGCGAACAATACAGCAAGAGGCATGACCGCCATGTGTACCTTTGGAATATCTAATCTTTTTTGGAAAAAATCCAAAGGCACTGAAAGCGCCAAAATAAAAAAATCGGAAAATCTGCATCTGTCAAAACCGTGGAAACAGCTGGAAAATATAAAATGGCCGCCCCTGGGGCGGCCTATTTTATTCTTTAGTTATTATCGCCACGGGGCAATGGTCGCTTCCGTAGTACTGGGGATAGATAAGGCTGTCCTCGATTTTTTCACAAAAGCGCTCTGAACAGAGGAAATAGTCTATGCGCCAACCCACGTTCTTTTCCCTTGCGTGGAACATATAGCTCCACCATGAATAGGCATCGGTGCGCTCCGGATAAAGCCAGCGGAAAGTGTCGGCAAAACCCGCCCCGAGAAGTTCAGTCATTTTGCCGCGCTCTTCGTCAGTAAAACCGGCGTTGCCTCGGTTGGTCTTATAGTTTTTCAGGTCGATCTCTTCATGGGCGACGTTCATATCACCGCAAACAATGACCGGTTTATGTTTATCAAGTGAACAGAGATAACCCCGGAAGCAGTTCTCCCAATCCATTCTGTAATCAAGGCGCTCAAGCTCCCTGCGGACATTTGGAACATATACATCCACAAGGTAAAAATCAGGATATTCAAGGGTTATCACCCTGCCTTCGTGGTCGTGGCGTTCAACATCTATTCCATAAGCAACGTCCAGCGGCTCATGTTTTGTGAATATTGCCGTTCCCGAATAGCCCTTTTTTTCCGCACTGTTCCAATATTGATAGTAGCCCGGAAGATCCATTTCTATTTGGCCGGGCTGGAGTTTTGTCTCTTGAAGGCAGAAAAAATCCGCGTTCATTTCATTAAAGCTTTCCATAAAGCCCTTTCCCATACAGGCGCGAAGGCCGTTTACATTCCAAGATACAAATTTCATTGGCTTCTCTCCTTCATCCGTGGTAAAGTTTTTGCTTTCTGTACTGTGGTTCGCAGGTAAGGTTAATTCCAAGCTTTTTAAATGTTTGTGAATCCACCTGCGACAGAATCACCGTGGAATGAGCTTCGCATCCGCAAAGTTCCGGAAGGCACGTCAGGGCCTGAGCCGCCGCAGGAAGCTCGGGGGCGCTGACTGCAAGGGCAAGCAGCGTTTCGTCAAGGTGAAGCCTTGAGTTATTGTGTCCTAGATGCACTTTTTTAAGTTCCTCCACCGGATCTACAACAGCTGGATCTATAAGCTTTATTTTGTCGTCTATCCCGGCAACCTCTTTAAGGGAATTCAGTAGCGCCGCAGCGGAAGAACCCAAAAGGGAGCTTGTCTTTCCTGTGATTATTCTTCCGTCTGAAAGCTGGATCGCGGTAGCCGGCGCACCGGTCTCTTCGGCTTTTGCTTTTGCAGCTGCCACAACCGGTCTGTTTTCAATGCTAACGTCCGCTTTTTCCATAAGCATTTCACAGCGGAGCATTGGGTTTTCGTCACATTTTCCCTGGCGGTAGTCACAAGCTGCCTCAAAATACCGGCGGATTATCTCCTGTTTTGCAGCTTCGCGGCAAACCTTATCATCACTTATGCAGAACCCCACCATATTTACACCCATATCTGTTGGGGATTTATACGGGCTTTCCCCCATTATTGTCTCAAATATCCTGTTCAATACGGGGAATACCTCAATGTCCCTGTTATAGTTCACCGTTGTTTCGCCATAAGCCGCAAGGTGATAGTGGTCTATCATATTCACATCGTCAAGATCCGCAGTAGCAGCCTCATAAGCGAGGTTTACGGGATGCGTCAGCGGAAGGTTCCAGATCGGGAAAGTTTCAAATTTAGCATAACCGGCTTTAACACCGCGTTTGTTCTCGTGGTAAAGCTGGGAAAGGCAAGTGGCCATTTTCCCGCTTCCCGGACCGGGCGCCGTCACCACAACGAGCGGGCGGGTTGTTTCGATGTATTCATTGCGGCCAAAGCCCTCGTCGCTCACTATATGGTTGACGTCCACCGGGTACCCTTCTATAGGGTAATGAAGGTAAGATTTTATCCCAAGCTTTTCAAGCTTTACCCTGAACTGATCCACTACTCTTTGGCCTGAATACTGGGCAATTATCACGCTTCCGACGTAAAGCCCCATAGCCGAAAAAGCGTCTATAAGGCGAAGAACCTCTAAATCGTAAGTTATGCCAAGGTCGCCTCGCACCTTGTTCTTTTCAATATCGCCCGCGTTGATTACAATTATTATTTCCGCCTGGTCCTTGAGTTCCTCAAGGAGCCTTATTTTTGTATCCGGTGAAAAACCGGGAAGCACCCTTGAAGCATGAAAATCGTCAAAAAGCTTACCACCGAACTCAAGATAAAGTTTCCCGCCGAAGTGGTTTATTCTCTCTTTGATCCTTTCCGATTGCATTTTGAAATACTTTACTCTGTCAAAACCGATCTTCTGCATATTTCCCCCAAAAACACAAAATATAAATTTTAAAAAGTATATTAACTTTAATTGAAAGTGGTGACAAAAAGTTTTAAATAGGCTATAATTGTTTTATAAGTGAAATAAAATCAAACTTAAAAACCACTTTATAAATAATACCCCGAATTATTGATTCAGTCAACAACAAACATTACGTTGTTTTATAAAACTTGTTAATGGAGGACGAAAAATGTCAAAAAAAATCTTGGCAGCAGCTTTATGTCTCGTTTTAATTTTTTCTTTTTCCGGCTGCTCTTTTGCTGAGACCGTCGGCAGCTGGCTTGAAAGCATTAGCGACCTCATTCCAAACGATGTTGAGCTTCTTATTGGGCAGCTTGTGGGAGTGGAGACTGTTAATACAGAACACGAAATAATCTTTTCAGAAGGTTATGTCAACATGCTCAAAAGCGGAACCTATCATATAATCTATTCCCTTTCAGACGGCACCGTGGTCGAAATAGGAAGCAACGGCCTTCGCTATGGTTCTACCTACCCCGAGCCGGATGAAATGGTTGAAACTGAGCCCCAATATGACGACGACGGCAATATTATAGAACCCGAGATACCTAATGAACACATTGTGCTCAGCGATGGGATCTATTACTACATTGATGATAACCAAGCGAAAATGTTCACTGTAAACCCTGAAAATTATAAAGCTGTTCCCATTGAAATTTCTACGCAAAACATTTCTTATTCTGTAAGCGGCACTGCCGATTTTGGCGGCAGGAGCTGCCGCTATGAAAAATATACCACCGACGCTGGAAGTATAACTTTTTATTATTATGAAGCTGTGCTCACCGGAATGACCATTGAGCAGGGAACAACCCGCACCCTTGAAAACATAAGCGTTTTTAACAAATATTTGAACACTTCCCTTGTTTCAATGCCCTCCACTTACCAAGTGGTTCAATATTGGGCGGCAGATGAATAAAACAAAAAGTAGCGGCAAGGCATTAAAACCCTGCCGCTGCTTTTTAAAGTTCAGTATATTTTGCCTTGTTGCCGAAAGCTTTTTCCACCGGATATTTTTCGGCATTGCGCTTTACTTTTTCGCAAACTATCTCATCAAGGTCAAGGCCGCACACATCTGCCATAAGAATACAGTAGTTTACAACATCCGCAAGTTCCTCGCGAATTTTTGCGGACTTCTCCTCGCAGGCAAGGTCCTTTCCGCTCCATTGGAATACCTCAAGCAGCTCTGCGGCCTCAAGACTTATGGAAATGGCAAGGTCCTTTGGGTTATGGAATTGCTTCCAGTTCCTGTCATCCCGAAATTTTAATACAGCATCTATCGTTTCCTGTTTCATTTTTCGTCCCCCTTGGCAAACCGGAATAATTTTAGCACAAAACGCGGCCGCAGTAAACAGCTTTTTGGTCTTTTCCATTTTACCCAATCCATTTGCCGTATAACTGGCGCCCCTCTGCTTTGCATTAGGAGAAATGGCTTTCCGTAATTTTTTAATTTTTCGCTTTAAAATTTGATATGCAAAAATTTTTTTTGGCTATTTTGCACAAAGCTTTTTTTCTTGCCCGGCAATCTTCAAACTTCTGTTGTGCAAGTTTTACAATTTGTTCTTTGTTTTTCAGGTTTAATAATAAAAGTTCCACAAAACAAAAACAAAAACTTGGTAACGCTTAGAATTTGAAAAATAATTTTTTATATATAAAATATAAATTAGTTTAGTTTGGAGGTGATAATTACGAAAAAATTTACTGTACGCGACCTTGCCGAAATAGGCGTTCTTGCAGCGCTTGTTTTTGTGGCAACTTACTTTATAAAAATTGGCCCGATACCTACCCCCGCCGGCCCAACAATGCTAAAAACGGTCAACGCCGTTTGCCTTATAGGCGCTATACTTTTTGGGGGATTAAAAGGCGGCCTTGCCGCAGGAATAGGCTCGATGCTTTTTGACCTGACTGACCCTGCTTTTGTTGCCGGCTCCCCCTTTACTTTAGTTTTCTTTTTTGCTATGGCTTTTGTTTGCGGCCTTGTTTCTCACATTGGAGGCAACCGCGGCGAAAACATAAAAATGGATGTTCTTGGCTCCCTCTGTGGTGCACTGACCTACCTTGTGCTCCATCTTGGAAAGTCTTACATAACCCTTATTCTTGAAGGAAGCGGTTATAAAGCCGCCCTTGCCGCTTGCGGAACCAAATTTATAACTTCTGGAATTAACGCTGTATTTGCTGTGATAGTTGCTTCCGTACTTTCGCCAATTTTCTGCAAATCTCTTTCCAAAAGGTATAAAGCCTAACAAGTTCTACAATTTGTATACTAAAAAATGGCCTTTTCGACACGAAAAGGCCATTTTTTATGTGCAGGAAACCACCTGCGTTCCCGGATAGTAATGCTCTAAAATCTCTTCTGCAGTGGAACCGCTTTTCGCCATATAGTTGGCGCCCACCTGCGACATTCCCACCCCATGGCCGTAGCCGCGGACCGTAAATATAAACTCCTCATCTCTATACTCAACTGTAAATGCCGTGGAACGCAGCCCAAAAAGGCTTCTAAGCTTTGTTCCCGGAAAGGTTGCCGCGCCTATTTGAATTTTGTTCACATAACCTGAGGCGCTGACCTCCGCTCCCTCAAACCACTGCTCAGGAAAATCCCCGTTCAGTCCGGCGCCGTAGGCATTAAGGCTTTCCAGCACCTTTGCTTTGCTCACTGTCACGGTGGTTTCAAAATCGGCTGAAAGCTCGTCCCCCGGGCTTTCAACCGGAACCAGATAATCAAGCGCACCGCCCCAAACATTTTCTGCGCTTTCGGTCCTGCCTGCTGAAATCGCGTGATACACTGTCATTGCCGGAGCACCGTTATATATCACCACCATTTTTATGGCTTCATCCGCTGCCTCGCAAATCTTCGCCCAGCTTTCTTCAAAGGCATCGCCGTATATCTCCCTGACCTGTTCCTCAGTTATGTAAATGAGCTTATTTGATGGATCCGCAGTGAAATCATAATCTGCGGAGGCATGGTTGTTTTTCTGGTAAAGTCCGCATGAAAGAGCTGCCGTTCCCTGAGCAACAAGGGCTTCGAATTCAAAGCCCGCTCCCATTTCCGCAGCGATAGCGCCACGAACATATTCCTTATAACTGACATTCTTTACTACCTGTTCGGTGATATCATAAACGCGGAAGTATTCATCTGTAAAGACTGACGCATTGTCAGCTTCCAATCCGTCCTGCTGTGAACCGCTTGACGAGCTTTCACCCTGATTCCCCTGAATGAAGCCCTGTATGTTTTGAATGCCGTTTTGCGGTAGCTCGTCCAAATTTGTAAAAGCCGCCGGCATTGGAAGAAAAAGCACTGCTGTAAGCGTTATTGCAATAATGCAAGCTCTAAATTTCATTTTTCTCCGTCCTTTCGTTTTGGTTTCCAGTAAAGTCTATGTAAAAAGGCGAAAATTCATTACCAATAAGGCAAAAAATTTTGCTGTTTTTTTAACAAAGTGTTTATCTTCCACGTGTAACCCTATAAGCCGCAAAAAAAGATTTTCAATAAAAATATTTTCTTTGGCATTTTGGCCTTGAAAACACGCCGATTTTATAATATAGTAATCATATTGGAATATGTTTTTCCATATTTATAATATGTTGGTTTATTTTTAATATATAAAAGGAGTTTTGCAAATGAATACCGCAAACAAAATGTCTGTAAAAGACATTGACCTCAAGGGAAAGCGTGCGCTTGTTCGCTGTGATTTCAATGTTCCGTTAAAAGACGGCGTCATCACGAACGATAAAAGGATTGTTGCCGCTTTGCCCACAATAAAATACCTTGTGGAACAAGGTGCCAAAGTAATTCTCTGCTCCCATCTTGGCCGCCCCAAGGGCGAATGGCTGCCCGAAGCAAGCCTTGCCCCTGTTGCGGCCCGCCTTTCCGAACTGCTTGGCATGCCCGTTCGCATGAGCAAGGATGTTATCGGCGAGGATGCAAAAGATATTTCCGCTACGCTTAAAAATGGTGAAGTTGCACTGCTTGAAAACGTGCGCTACTATAAAGAGGAGACTAAAAACGACCCCGGCTTTGCCAAAGAACTTGCCTCCCTTGCCGACGTTTTTGTAAACGACGCCTTTGGCACCGCCCACCGCGCCCATGCTTCCACCGCCGGCGTTGCGGCCTACCTCCCCGCTGTATGCGGCTTCCTTATTCAGAGGGAGATTGAAGTAATGGGTGGCGCGCTTGAAAACCCGGCGCGCCCCTTCATTGCTGTGCTTGGCGGAGCAAAGGTTTCGGATAAGATTGGCGTTATCACCAATCTTCTTGAAAAGGTCGATACGCTGATTGTTGGCGGGGCCATGGCTTATACCTTCCTAAAGGCTGAGGGCCATAGCGTGGGAACTTCCCTTTGCGAGGACGACAAACTTGAACTTGCAAAAGATATTCTTGCCAAAGCAAAGGCCCGGGGCGTAACCTTCCTTCTTCCGGTAGATCACATTGCTGCTGTAAAATTTGACGAGGCAGCTGAAGCTGTTGCCGTGGACGGAGTAGATATTCCCGATGGCCTTATGGGAATGGATATTGGCCCCAAGACTGTAAAAATATATTCTGAAGCCCTTTTTGGCGCCGGCACCGTAATTTGGAACGGCCCCATGGGAGTTTTTGAATTTAAACAGTTTGCCGAGGGAACCCTTGCACTTGCCAAAGCTATTGCCGATTCTAACGCCATTTCTATAATAGGCGGCGGTGATTCCGTTGCTGCGGTAACAAAATTGGGCTTCGCCGACAAAATGACCCATATTTCCACAGGCGGCGGCGCAAGCCTTGAATTCCTTGAAGGGCTTGAGCTTCCCGGAATTGCAGCGCTGAACGAAAAATAATTAAACTTTTCGAAAGGTCGTAGTGAAATGAACAAAGCTAAACGTGCCGCTGTCATAGCCGGCAACTGGAAAATGAATAAATCCCGTGCGGAAGCAAGGGCCCTTGTTGAAGAACTCCGCCCCCTTGTAGAGAACGCTGGTTGTGACGTTATAGTCTGTACCCCGTACCTTGACCTTGACGTGGCTGTTTCTGCCGCCACTGGCAGCAACATAAAGGTTGGCGCACAAAACTGCCATTGGGCTGATCACGGTGCATTTACCGGCGAAGTACCAGCCTCCATGCTTAAAGACGCGGGTGTGGAATACGTCATCATTGGTCACAGCGAACGCAGACAGTATTTTGGCGAAACCGACGAAACCGTGAATAAACGCACCCGTGCCGCTCTTGATTCCGGGTTAAAAGTTATACTCTGCTGCGGCGAGCAGCTCGCTGAGCGCCAACAGGGCATTATGGAGGAGACCGTCGGAAAGCAAGTCAAGGTCGCCCTTGGCGGCGTTTCTGAGGAGGAGCTTAAAAACATTATTATTGCCTATGAGCCGGTTTGGGCCATAGGCACCGGCGTTACCGCCAGTGCCGACCAAGCAGAGGAGGCCTGCAAATTCATTCGCGGGCTGATTGCCAAGCTTTACAGCAGCGAAGCTGCCGACGGCATCACCATTCAGTATGGCGGAAGTATGAACGCTGGCAACGCCGCAGAGCTTCTTTCTAAAGAGGATGTAGACGGTGGGCTCATTGGCGGCGCTTCGCTGAAAGCACATGACTTTGCCGCCATTGTTGCCGCAACTTCCAAATAAGGAGAAAATATGAAACCACTTGTTTTAATGATACTGGACGGATTCGGCTACAATGAAAGCGACTATGGCAACGCCATCCGTGCCGCTAAAATGCCTAACCTTGACAAAATAAAAGCCGAATCCCCTATGACCATAATCGGCGCTTCTGGAATGGATGTAGGCCTTCCCGCGGGGCAAATGGGCAATTCTGAGGTTGGCCACACCAACATTGGCGCCGGGCGCATTGTATACCAGCCGCTGACACGCATCGCCAAATCTGTTGCAGACGGCGATTTCTTTGCAAACCAGGCCTTCCTTTCCGCTATAGAAAATTGCCGGGCTAGGGGCAGCGCCCTGCACCTGATGGGTCTGCTTTCCGATGGCGGCGTGCACAGCCACATTGAGCACCTTTTTGCCCTTATAGACATGGCAAAGGCAAAAGGCGTTGAAAAGCTATATATCCACTGTTTTATGGATGGGCGCGACGTTCCTCCCACCTCCGGCAAAGGCTATATTGAAAAGCTTGAAGCAAAACTTGCCGAAGCCGGCCTTGGTGAAATTGCCACTGTCGGCGGGCGATATTACGGAATGGACAGGGACAAACGCTGGGACAGGGTGGAAAAGCACTATAATGCAATAGTCAGGGGCAATGCTCCATTTTATATGGACCCCGCCGCTGCAGTGCAGCAAAGCTATGACAGCGGCGTTACCGATGAATTCATTGTTCCGTTTTGCTGCAAGCACGAAGCCCAAATCAGGGATGGCGACTCGGTAATTTTCTTTAATTTCCGCCCAGACCGCGCCCGCGAGTTGACCCGTGCAATTGTTGACCCTGAGTTTGACGGTTTTGAGCGGAATGCCCTTGATGTAAATTACGTCTGCATGGCTCAGTACGACGCCGATATCTCCGGCGTTTCCGTTGCGTTCCCGCCCCAAAGCCTTGAAGACACCTTTGGCGAATATATTTCAAAACTTGGCCTTAAACAGCTGCGCATTGCGGAAACTGAAAAATACGCCCATGTTACCTTTTTCTTTAATGGCGGCGTTGAAACACCATATGACGGCGAAGACAGAGCCCTTATTCCCTCCCCAAAAGTCGCGACCTATGACCTTCAGCCGGAGATGAGCGCCTACCTTGTAACTGACAGGCTCATTGAAGAGCTTGACAGCGGAAAACACGACGTTATCATACTCAATTTTGCCAACACTGATATGGTCGGCCACACCGGCGTTTTTAAGGCGGCCGTTGCCGCTTGTGAAGCGGTGGATGAGTGCATAGGTAAAATCACATCAAAAATAAAAGCTTTGGGCGGCGCCGCTATTATAACCGCCGATCACGGCAACGCCGACGTTATGCTTGCCGAAGATGGCACCCCATTTACCGCCCACAGCACTAACCCAGTGCCGTTCATTGTTTTTAATTACCTCTGCGAACTTCGGGAGGGCGGCGTCCTTGCAGATATTGCTCCCACCATGCTCAAAATGCTCGGCTTACCAAAGCCAAAGGCTATGACGGGCGAAA
>CAZNVF010000006.1:1816-24800 GCA_964576395.1 uncultured Oscillospiraceae bacterium | reverse complement strand
GCAAAGGCTATATTTTCAAGTACATGATTAGAAAAATCACTTTTGATAATACCGTCTTTTTGAAGGTCTTTTAAACTCAAAAGATGATAGTTGTATAGCATTTTTTGAAAATTCTTATTCATATTCAAAAAATACTCTGAACTTGACGTTATAGCATTCCTATTTCTGAAAAAGAAGCTGTACTTTTTATGGTTTTTCTCCGATTTGCAGAATGTTTCAAAAAGATTCCTAAGGTTGGCCTTCCCATGAAAATCATATATGAAGTTCTGAGAATAATCATCAAGCAGATCGGAAATTATTGCAATAATAAGATCGTCTCTCTTTCTAAAGTAATATGTAAGGTTTCCTACCGCCATATCTGAGGCCTTTGCAATTTTCCTTAAAGATACATTGGCATATTAAATAACAAAATTGCATTGTCGCATATCAATTGTTTTGTGCTTTTCATAAATTGCATCCTTTACAATAGATTGGTACATACAGATATATTTTACTTAAAAGACTAACACTGTCAACCTGATATTTTTTTCACAAAGAATATTGACTTATTTTTTAGTTCGATGTACAATATTAATTGTAGGACATTGTACTATAAATTTAAACATTTATAAGGGAGAATAAAAATGGAACTTGAAGGAAAAGTTGGATTAGTCACCGGAGGGTGCAGTGGAATTGGTTACGCTATTGTGGAAGCTTTTCTTGAAGAGGGTGCTAATGTCGTTGTTGCAGATTACAACCCAAACGGGGCAGAGGTTGTGCGTAACCTTGGCTATGGAGAGGACAGAGTTCGCTTTATAAGAACCAATGTCTCAAAAGAGGAAGACGTAAAAGCTATGGTAGATTTGGCGGTGGAAGCCTTTGGTAAGGTTGACGCTGCTGTTGCTTGCGCCGGAGTTCCTGGAAGTGGAACTATTCTTGATCAGACCCTTGACGACTGGCACAGAATACTTAGCGTTGATCTCGACGGTGTATTTCTTACCGGAAAATACGTTATCAACCAGATGCTTGAAAAAGGAATAAAAGGTTCCGTTATCAACATCTCCTCCATTGGCGGCCTTATAGGATTTCCTCATGACGTCACCTATTGTGCGGCGAAGGGTGCCGTTGTCAACATGACTAGAAGTGAAGCCGTAAAGGTTGCAGAACAGGGTATAAGAGTCAATGCTATTGCTCCCGGTTATATACATACCCCTATTCTTGACAACATTCCTAACAAAGCTGATCTTGAAAAAGCTATCGACCTTCACCCGATGAAACGTTTTGGTGAACCCAAAGAAATTGCAAATACTGCAGTGTTCCTTGCAAGTGAAAGATCCTCCTTTATTACTGGTGTTACCATTCCAGTTGACGGTGGATACACTGCAGTGTAATATTTTTACATTAACACAAAAGGTGCCTCTAAATATTAGAGGCACCTTTTTTATTCGTTAGAGCATTTTATTACGGGCGTTCCATTAATTACACTTTGCTATGTTACTCGCGATCATCTTTCATGCTTTCCACCATGTCTATTGTTGAAGTTTTTCTTCTGATAACCACCAGAGAAATGAAATAGCAGGCACTGACAATTACAGCTGTAAACACTATACTAAGCGGAGTTAATACTGTTGGGATTATCATGCCCTCTGTTTCGGCAAAGGCGGTAAAATAAAACTTTATAGAGGCATACGCCGCCAGTATTCCTGCAATGACGCCGATCGGTAGCAAAACATGGTTTGCATTTAAGATCATACGGTTAATTTCTCTGTCGTGGTAGCCAAGTACTTTCAGCATTGAAATATTCAAACGGTTTTCTGATATCAACATATTGACAGACACATAGACTGCCGCAATGCAAATGATTCCGCCTATCACCACAAGAGCATAAATTATCGCTCCCATTTCATTCATCATTGTCTGCATTTGATCATCAATAGAATCCGTACTAACCTCCGTTGCTACAAGAGAATTGTCAATATCTACATCACCGTCTGAAATTATCGAATTATATAGATCTGCATCAATATCAATGATTTTGCTTACATTCTTTTTCGAACTTACCAAATATTTCTGCATATCTGTATTTATAATGCCTGCAACAGAAACCTGATATTCCTCTAAGTTCATTCTGTTTACAAAAGTGAAAGTATCCCCCACCTTTATATTGCAAATATATGCAAGCAGATTGCTGACGTACCATCCGTTTTCCAAATCAGCTTCTCCGCTTCCGGTATCTATATTTAGCATGCTCACATCTGCATCCGCCCCTATAAGAGTAAACACCGTTCCATTGTACTCATAGCTTGACACAAGCAATGTTTCTCCGTCCTCACGTTCCCCATTTAAAAATGTGTTGAGCACATACTGCTTTTGAAAGCTTCCCATTTGTTTTTTATAGGCGTCTGGCAATCCATTGATTGCGTCAATGGTCATAAACGCGAACATTATAATAAATGCGCCGAGAAAAACACCCAAGAAAACCACAAAACTTCTTCCCGGGCTGGCAATAAGAGAGCGAAAAGCAAACTTTGTTCTAACTTTTTTATCTTTATTTGCCCAGAGTTTTTTAGTTTTGTTCTCTTTATCAGCTACACCGTTAAGCAGAAGTACCGTATCTTTTTTGAGCAGTTTTCCTGTGGCCCTTGCTGCAGAAAGTGCATAAAGCAGCATTGGCACTAATATTGCCGCTATTGCTGCAAATGGAGACATTGTAAAACTCACATGCAAAGGCTCATAATCTGCAAGTCCTAGTTCTCCATATGGTTGGGCAAAAACACAGGCTGCCACCACGGATAAAGCTCCTCCCAAAAAGCCCGGAATTATACCCATAACTATATAATGCATAATCAGCACCGACTTTTTATAGCCCAGTGCCGACAGCGTGCCTATCATTCTTTGTTCATCTTTTACCTTACGCTGAATAATAATACTGATCAGCGCTACTGTTACAAGCGGAACAACAAGCAAAATTATCCAAGAGCAAACTAAAAACAGTCGTGCCTGCTCCTCCACGAAGCTTATCCTTAGGTTGTCCTGTGCGTCGACATACTCTCTTGTTATATAATCATTATATATTCTTGTGCGGAATTCCTGTTGATTATCTCTATTATAAATTACCATATATCGGCAGTTCTCTGCCCCAAGACGTTCAAATTCTGCGTCTGAAAGGTAGGCAAGCAGAAAGCTGGTATCATTTTTATAGTTATCGTCCAATTCCTCTAACATGTAAAGATAGTCCGGCCTTTGGAAGAAACCGCACACCGTATATACTGTTTCACCTAATGTAAAGCTATCGCCAATATTAACGTCATTGTTTACAGCAAAACCCTCTGAAATTAAAATTTCATTATTCTTAGCAATGTCAGAACCCGCTGTGATCTCAGCAATATTTATTTTTGTATTCCTGCCAAAAACTCTAGCAGTATAATGCTTCTCGACAATATTTATGTAATATTGCTTTTCAAGCTTCAGGTCAAATTCTTTTTCAAGTTCGGCCAGATCTTCGTCCGATATTGGGTAATATGTAGTAAATGAAGCGTCCTCAACATTGTGTTTTTCAAAAAAATCTTTTCCAAAATCAAGTATACCGTTTCCCGCAATATTCATTATAAAAAACAAAAAAATAGAGACTATTGTCAATATTGTTGAGGCAACATAAAACGAAAGATTTTCTTTAAGGTTCCGAGTATAGCGTCGGTTTATCTTCATAGCAGTACCCCCCTTAAAGCTTTAAATCCCGCGCAAAAATTTTATTTTCATTTTTCTCATTTAAAGCTATTTTGCCATCTTTTATACGAACGATGTGGTCCGCCATTCCCGCAATGGCCTCATTATGTGTGATTATTATAATCGTTGTTCCAAACTGCTTATTCACCTTTTCGACAAACTCTAACACCTGCCTTGAAGACTTTGTGTCCAGCGCTCCTGTCAATTCATCGCATAAAAGCAGTTTAGGGTTCTTTATCAAAGCTCTTGCAATGGCAATTCTTTGCTGCTGCCCACCGGACAGCTCTTTTGGAAACCTTCTTCTATATTTTTCAATATCAAGAGCCGTTAAGACCTCCTCGATATCTAAAGGATCATCCGCTATTTCTGAAACCACCTCAATGTTTTCCTGCACGGTCAGATCCGGAATAAGGTTATAAAACTGGAACACAAAACCAACATCTTCACGTCTGTAATTGGTCAGTTCATTTTTGCCAGCTCCACTGATATCTTTACCGCCAACTGAAATGCTTCCGGAATCCAGCGAATCTAACCCCCCAATCATATTTAAAAGCGTGCTCTTTCCAGAGCCAGAGGGTCCAAGAACAACATATATTTGTCCTTGCTCTATAGACAGATCTATATTGTCAAGCGCATATACTGCCGTTTCACCAGTGCCATATTGTTTTTTTGCATTTTTTAATTGTATAAACATAATACTTCACCTCTTTCATTTCTAATTTATATATGTAAACATTGAAAATAGCCAAACAAGAGTTAGGTTATACTAACCTAACTCTTGCTTTATTATAGCTTTATGTAAAAGAAATGTCAAGGCGAATCCATATCGTCTCTTTTAATCTCTTTGCTTTTCCCATTTTGACCTTGCGTTAAAATAAAACAAACGTTATAATAATTTTAAGGTAATTTTAAGGGGGTATTTTCCAATGCTCAAACTTGGCTTCATCGGCACCGGAAATATGGGCAGCGCACTTATAGCCGCTGCAGCAAAAAATAAAGAAGAAAAGCTTTTATTGCTCTCAGATAAAGTCTCTGAAAAGGCTGAAGTGCTCGCTTCCTCCGTAGGGGGAAGAATATCTGCTAACACTGAAATTGCCAGAGAAGCTGATTATATCTTTCTCGGTGTAAAACCGCAAATGCTTATGGATACCATATCTGAAATAAGGGATGAACTCCAAAACAGAAGTTCACGTTTCATACTTGTCACCATGGCTGCTGCAACTTCCATGGATAAAATCAACGAAATGGCACGTGGAGAATATCCAGTCATACGGATAATGCCTAACACACCTGTTTCTATTGGCGAGGGAATGGTGCTCTATACTTCTGGGTTCGGCGTTACTGAGGATGAAATTAAAAATTTTCTTTCTATATTTGATAAGGCCGGTCGTTTTGCCGCCGTTCCCGAAAAGCTAATTGATGCCGGATCTTCCATTGCCGGCTGTGGTCCAGCATTTGTTGACCTTTTTGTTGAAGCCCTTGCTGATGGCGGAGTTGCCTGCGGTCTTCCCAGAAAGCTTGCTGTGGAACTTGCGGCTCAGATGGTAAGTGGCTCCGCAAGGCTTATTCTTGAAAGCGGAAAGCACACCGGTGAACTTAAAGACGCTGTATGCTCACCGGGCGGAACAACGATTCAAGGAATAAGGACCCTTGAGGAAGGCGCCTTCCGCGGAACAGTCATGAATGCCGTTATTGCGGCCTACGAAAAGAACTTTGACCTATAAAAGGGGCAGCAGCATTTTTGCTGTTGTCCCTTAGTTATCTATATGCAAAAACTGGCAAGTCTTTCAATGCAGTTGCGAAGCGGCATTCGTCTCAGTTGTTGAGTAACCCAGATAGGTTTGCTATTTATCCAATAAAACGGATTTTGATAATTATTGTTTAAACGGAATAACGGTTTCTGCAATACGTCCAATAAAATATAACATACCAATGTGAACAGTAAAACAATAAACTAAGCGAGTAGTATAAACAATTTTGTTTTTTTTGGTATTTTACTAACTTTCTGCCAATAGTTTTTATAACTCATTTTTTTAACACAAAAACAGAATGCGAAGGGAATTTTTATGAAATAATATTGCAAGACATTTCGTGTTTTTCACCCTATTCTCTAAAATCCCGATTGTCTGCACTTCTTTGATTAAATATGCCATACCGTCAAACACTTTCTCTATGTGTTTTTTCCTTGTTATTTTTTCGAAGCATCAGAGGTATTCGCCACACATGAATATTGGCGCCGGATATAACTATATACCGTTTCAACAAAATATCTCTTTTCCGTACTTTTTCGGCATGATCCATTTTATAAAGAGCTTTCCATTCATGCGCCATTAAAGCAACAACAAGAATCATAGTCAACGCGCCGGACAAAGGCCCTTCCAACAGCACGCCTTTTACCCCAATAACAGGACATAGAATCAACCCGGCGCATATTGGAATTGCCGCATTTCTGATGAAAGATAAAACTGCCCCTTTTGCTGCTTTGCCCAACGCCATAAAAATACTGCTTACAGTTGTTTGAACAGCAAATAGGCATGCCAGTGACATGAAGACATGAAAGCACATAACGCCGAACTCATTGTATAGTTTGCTTTCCTCTCCAAATAAACTCAGAAGCTGACCGGCAAAGATCAGAATTATGGCCTCTGTAACTACCCCAATTACGCAGCCTTGGATCAAGGTAAAACGTACAGCCTGTTTTACTCTGGGAATATTATTGCGTCCATAAGAATATCCGATAACCGGCTGTGCGCCCTGCCCCATGCCAGTGGCAACAGATGTTATAATGTGGTCAAACTTTTGCATTATTCCGTAGGTTGCCAACGGTATCTCGCTTCCATACACAGAAACTGCATCATAGTTTGTTAGCAGATTGTTATTGACAAAATATAGCGCAGTGATGCTCAAATTTAGCACCGCATCTACCAATCCGTGGCTAATAATTTGAATGCAGAGTTTTGGTTTAAAAGAAAATCACTCTTTTGTAACGGAACTGTCTTTAAACGTAGAATAGCTATAAAGGAGAACATAAATGGAACCGACTGCCCAATAAAAGTTGCCCATGCCGCGCCTTCCACTCTCCAATGGAACACGGAGATAAAAATCGGATCAAGTATACAGTTAATTATACAGCCTGTCAGCGTACAGAGCGTAGCCACTTTTGGCCGTCCACCCGCACGCAGCATATTACCAAACCCTATACCGCTCAGATAAAACGCAAAACCGAAACAGATGATACGTCCGTAATATATGGCATAATCATAAAACAGCTCCGTATCTCCGAACCATATGACAATATGAGGCAAAAGTGATAGGGTAAAAACCGTAAATGCTACGCCGACTATCAGTATAAGTACAACCGCATTGCACATACATTGGGCCGCTCTCTCTTTTTGCCCCTTTCCAAGAAGCAGACTAAATATGGCAGCACAGCCGCTGCCGATCAATAGGCCTAACGAAAGTCCGATTGTGCTCAGTGGAAATATTACATTAGTAGCGCTGGTGCCGAGATATCCGATGCCCTGCCCTATAAAAACCTGATCGGCAATGTTATAGAGAGCGTTAATAACGGTAATCAGCGCACATGGAATTCCATATTCCCATATAACCAACCTGATTGGTCCGGAATCTAACTTTTGTTCCTGTACAGATAAGTTTTCGTTCACTGCAAATACCTCCTTTACTTTAAATATTATAGGCCCTTAAACGGAAATAGGAAAATATAAGTATTGGGGTTGTTATTGAATTTTTCGATAATAAGTGGTACGATAAAAACAACGGACAGAAAGAGGCAAGAAAATGAACAGTCAACAAATCAAAATTTTTTATGTCTTGGAGCCTGCAAGAATTTTTCTCTACTGCTAAACAATTGCACTTATCACAGTCTGTCGTCTCCTACCATGTGCACACATTGGAAAAAGAGGTCGGATTTTCTCTTTTTGATCGCAACACCCATGGAGTTGAGCTCACTCCTGCAGGTATGGCGTTTTACAAATCCATTACCAATATTGCGGCACAATATCAAGACGCGTTAGCTCAGGCAAGAAAAATAGCAGTTGGTACTCACAATAAACTAAATATATGCTTTGGAACTCCCCCCTCGCCAACTATGATTGGGCAAATTATGAATCGGCTTTGCAATATATTGAGATTGAATTAATAAAACAAAGCTATGAAAATGTTTTGCAGCCGGTGTTCTCTGGATCTGCTGATATTCTATTCACTTATCCGCCATTTTTTCGAAAAGGTTTAGGATTACAAAAAATTGATTTTTGCATGACATGGGTATCCTGTATGATGTGTCCACAGCACCCCTTGGCAAACCGTTCTGAACTGTCTTTTTCGGACTTAAATGGGCAAACACTTATTATAGTAAATAGCAAAAATGCGCATATTGAACACAAAGAAATTTATCGTAAAATTCGCCAGGATAAAAGGAATAGCCTGAAGCTAGAATCGACACCTAAAACATTTGAACAGGCGCAGGGATTTGCCATAACAGGAAGGGGCATTATGCTTATGCGAACAATGGACTGTCAATACCATTCAAATATCGACGGACTAGTGAGCATTCCTATGACGTATGTAGAACCTATGCCACTGATTGCTGTTTGGCGGAAAGAAAATCTCTCTGCTTTGGGGAGGAAATTGATTAAGAGTATAAAGGAAAAATCTTGTCCATGTGAAGCCAAACTATAGTATCTTGCCAAGCAAACGGCAGCGCTTGTTCTGTACTGCCCAAAAGTCTGCACCCATAAAAGGCCGGTTTTGTTATCAGCATAAAAAAGAAGGGATGTAAAATTTGCAGAATAGAAGCTTTAAAGTTCACCAATACCGGCGCGTCGTGGAGGCTGGGGCCTGCTCAACGCACTAAATACAGCAAATGTTAAATTGTCAAACTCCTTTACTTTTTTGTAAAACCATGCTATTATTAAAAAAATCAATAAATATGAAAAAGGTGAAAACATGCGCAAATGATCTGTTTTTTGTAAGTAAATGAAACATAGGCTTTTCGGCTTTGCCTTTGGCAGTTTTTGCCAGAGGACTGTTACTTGCGGAAAAATGCAGATCTTTAGCGCAAACCTGCCCTTTATTTTTTATAGAGAGGGTTTAATTTTTTGAGCTTAAAAGTCTGCTTTTTGCGTTGCCGAAAAGCAGACTTTTCTGTTATAAAGAGGTAAATATTTATGCTTCAAATCAAAAATCTTACCGCTATGCATAGTAAAGATTCCCACCTTCTTTTTAAAGATCTTTCTTTTGTTTTAAACTATGGCGACAAAGCCGCCGTAATCGGTGAGGAGGGAAATGGAAAGTCCACTTTGCTCAAACTTATTTATAACCCCTCACTTACTGAAGATTATATAGAATATTCCGGAGAAATAGTTAAAACGGGTTCCTCGCTTGGGTATCTTGCTCAAGAGATGACAGAATGGGAGAAAAATCTTTCTATAATGGATTTCCTGTTTTACTATTCCGGTTTCAGCGAGCTTTCTCCATCCGAACTTTCCGCGCTTTGTTGGAATATTGGAATGGATATCTCCATCTGCTGGTCCGAAAGAAAAATGGCAACCCTTTCCGGTGGGGAAAAGGTCAAAGTCAGAATGGCAGCCGTGCTCAGTTCAAAACCGGATATATTGCTTCTTGATGAACCATCGAATGATATCGATATTGAAACTCTTGAATGGCTAGAAAATTTCATAAATACTTGTGGCAGAACTGTACTTTTTGTTTCTCACGACGAGACTTTTCTTGAAAATACTGCAAATGTTGTCATTCATATAGAGCAACTCCGCCGTAAAACGCTTCCAAGGGCAACGGTCGCAAAGCTTCCTTACCACCAATATTTTGAGGAGCGGCTTTCTCATTTTGAGCATCAGGATCAAATTGCCAAAAGTGAAGCAAAAGCTTTCAAACAGAAAATGGAGCGTTTCGAGCACATACGTCAGAATGTTGAACATAGCCAGAGAAACATTTCCCGTCAAGATCCCCATGGAGGAAGGTTGCTTAAAAAGAAAATGCACGCCGTTCTGTCAATGGAAAAACGCTTCGAAAAAGAACATGAGAAAATGATTAAGCGCCCGGAAAGCGAGGAACCTATTTTCCTTTCCTTTGGTGAAGACACCGTTCTTCCCGCTGGAAAGGCCGTTGTAAAATTGGACATTTCAAAACTTTTCGTTGGAGGAAATATTCTATCCGAAAACATCACCCTCGAAGTGTTTGGCGGCGAAAAAGTCTGTATTATAGGTAAAAACGGCGCAGGAAAAACCACTTTATTAAAAAAGATAGCGGCCGGCCTTTTATCCCGCGACGATATTAAAACCGCATATATGCCGCAAAATTACGAGGATGTTCTTGACCTTTCAAAAACCCCTGTTGAATTCCTTTCAGAAAAAGGCGACAAAGAAGAGCTTACCAAAGTACGTGCCTATCTTGGGAGTTTAAAATATACCGCCGACGAAATGGAGCACCCCGTTTCTGCCCTTTCCGGCGGGCAGAAAGCTAAACTTTTTTTCGCAAAAATGGCGCTTGGCGGGTATAATGTGCTTATACTTGACGAGCCTACGCGTAACCTATCTCCTCTTTCTGGTCCGGAAGTAAGAAATGTGCTTAAAAAATTTCCCGGAACCATAATAAGCGTTTCCCATGACAGGAAGTATATATCAGAAGTGTGTGAAAAGCTTTACAAACTTGATGAAAACGGACTTAAAAGAGTCTATTTTTTGTAATAAAAAATATTTTGAATTTTTTCCGCCGCTCTGGCAAAAATAAAAATGGAGGCGGTATTTTTCATGAAGCTCAAAATTTTTTCGCTCGCCTTTGCGGCGGGCTTTGTTTTTTTCTTTTCTATTGCCGCAATATATGTTTACCGTTTTTCCGGCACAGAAGTAGAGACACCTGAGACCGATTCCGATGATATTCCTTTTCTTGAAACTGATTTTGCCTCTTTCCTGTTAATTTTTAAAAATGACGGCTCGTATGGCCCTTTCACTATTGTCTCTTTTGATGCAAAAAATGGACGTATTCCGGTTTTCACCTTTTCTTCCATGACCGCAATGACCTATTCCGGTGTGACTCTTTCCGCAGGGGAACTTTTCTCTAAGGTTTCGCACGAGATCTTTGCCGGAACGGTAGAGTCAGAACTCGGGGTGGAAATTTCAGGCTACTTTATTTGGGATAAAAGCGGAGCGGAAGAGATAATTGCGAAGACTGGCAATTTCGATTATATCCTTCCAGAGAGCCTCTATTTTTCCGATGGAACAAGATATGTAAACTTAACTGCCGGGGTACAGAATATGACCGGTAAAAAAGTTTTTGACATTGTCACCTATCCCAATTTTTCAGAGGCTACCCGCTGTGACACTGTTTCAAGAATATTCGCCGCTTTTTTTGAACGGCGGCTTCGCCGCTTCCTTCCTGAAAGCGGAAATATTTATAACACTATTTACCAGTGCCTTGAAACTGATGTAACCGCTTTTGATGTTGAAAAGTACCAGTCACTTGTAAAAGTGCTTGCTACCAGCGGAAGCTATATGTCAAGTCACGTGACCAATGACGTTGAGCTTGACACAAAAACAAACCTTTTATATTTCTCTGAGGCCACAAAAGCAAGGGTCAAAAAATACTTTTCTTAAACAAATCTTAAAGGTTTTGCCAATTGTTTCTTAAAACTATTTTTACTATGATTTTATTGTAAAAATAAACTGAAATGATTTTAAGGAACAATTGTTATGGATATTCTTAAAACTTTAAATTTTATTATTGCAGCAATTTTCTTTATATGCTACGCATACCAGTTTTTCTATGTTCCCGCTGTGCTCATAAAAATGGATAAGAACCACAAATTTGCTAAAAAGCACTGCTTTGCCGTGCTCATATGTGCAAGGAACGAGGAAAACGTTATTTCAGACCTTATTGAGAGCATACACCGGCAGACATACGACAGAAATTTTGTACGTATTTTTGTAATGGCTGACAATTGCACCGATAGAACCGCAAATGTTGCAAGAAACGCCGGTGCAATTGTTTATAGGCGAAATAACACCCAACTTATTGGAAAAGGCTATGCGCTTGAATCTCTTCTTGAAAGCATCAAGCGCGACTACCCGAAAAATTACTTCGACGGTTATTTTGTTTTTGATGCAGATAATGTTCTTGATAAAAACTATATTTCCGAAATGAACAAAACCTTTTCCGACGGATATGATATAATAACCAGCTACCGCAACTCAAAAAACTATGGTGACAACTGGATCTCTGCCGGTTATTCACTTTGGTTTCTTCGTGAATCACGCTATCTCAACCACGCAAGAATGCTTCTTAACACAAGCTGCGCTGTCTCCGGTACAGGGTTCTTTTTCAGCAGTAGAATACTTGAAAAGAACGGAGGATGGAAATTTCATCTTCTTACCGAGGACATTGAATTCACTGTTCATAATATTGTAAACGGAGAAAAAGTGGCGTTTTGCCCCAGGGCTTTTCTCTATGATGAGCAGCCTACCTCCTTCCGTCAGTCGTGGCGTCAGCGTATGCGCTGGGCCAAAGGCTATCTTCAGGTTTTTAAAAACTATGGGAAGGACCTTGCAATGGGCATTATAAAAGGTAACTTTTCCTGTTTTGACATGGCTATGGCAATAATGCCCGCTGCGGTACTGACCGCCCTTAGTATAGTTATAAACTCTTTTGTTGCCGTCACAACGCTTTTAAATGGCGAAAGCATAGTTCCAGTTCTTCTCTCCCTTGGTCAAAGTGTTCTCAATATGTATCTTACACTTCTGCTTCTCGGCGGAATAACTACGATCACAGAATGGAAAATGATACACACCTCGACAATTAAGAAAATACTTTATATTTTTACTTTTCCTTTTTTCATGCTCACATATATTCCAATATCTTTTTCTGCTATCTTCACAAAGGTTGAATGGAAACCCATAAACCATAGTGTAAACGTAAACCTGAGGGAGTACTGCACCAAAGAAAGTGCTTAAAACAACTTTCCGTGCGGCGGAACGCCGTCGACACCTGCCTTCCCCCAAGGCTCCAGACACATAAACGATGGATACGGTTTTCTGCCGTCCAGGCAGTTGGCGGCGTTCCGCCGCACGGAAATATATAAGGATTTGTATAATAATGGAAAACAAAAGTAAACTTTTTAAGAAAATTATTGTGGTTTTTTTCTGTACAGTAATGCTTTGGGGAATTGCCGCAATAGCAGACTATATAATGGTCATAGGCCTTTACAAAAAGCCCCTTTTCTGTTTTTCTGCCAACGCCGATGAAACCGGTGGAATATTTAACGGCGTGGGCTATTCTTACATAATAAAAGGAAATTTTGGACGTGGCCCAAACACCGATTTTGATCCTTATGGGGTTCATTACGCCAAGCTGGAGGTATTTGGAATTGAAGCCAAATGTATTCATCGAGACGTCCACAAATGATCTTGCGTTCCTTCTGAATATATAAAAAGATCCGCCTGCCGTTTACTCCTACCGGCAGGCGGATCGCTATACAAAATTATTTTATCAATTTCTTTACGGCCTCTATTATGTCCGATGAAACCTCCTCCGGAGTCTTCGAACCATCGACAATGACTATACTGTCTCTATCTTTAAGCATTTCAAACACCTTCTCATAGCGGCAGCGGGTCTCAGCAATAATTGCACTGTTCTCTTCATAAATTTCAAAATGGCTTCTTCCCGCCCGGATATGCTCCATACATTTTTCCGGATCGAGATCTATGAATATACAGATATCAGGCTTTTCTATCATTGGACAGTTCAGGTTCATATCCGCCACCCACATAAAATCGCCATCCACGCCCTGATATGCAAGCGAGGAGTAATAATAACGGTCACAAACAACATCTGTGCCCTTTTCAAGGTACTGCTTTATTCCGTTTTTGGGGTTTACGTTATGAGAGACTCTATCAGCCAAAAACATTGCTGCAAGCTCTTCAGTGGTTCGCGGATGTTCTCCTCCAAGGCCGTCCCTCACCATTCCGCCAAGACCTGTGCTCGTAGGTTCCGCTGTATGATGTACCTTTCGGCCAAGATTCCTAAGATATTTTACAAGCAGTTCCGACTGTGTGCTTTTCCCGCAACCGTCAACTCCCTCTATTACAATGAAAAGTCCGCGTTCCTTTTTCAAAATTCAGACCTCCATAAACATTATTGTTAGATTAATTATATCTCGCATAAAACAGCTTGTCAAACCGCTTTTTTTACTTTTCAAGCTTTGTGAAATATGTTATTATTATATATAATGAAATAATTTGAAATAATTTTAATAAAGTGGGGGTTAAAATTATGGACGGTTACGTTGAATCCAGCCTTTTTGCCCAGCCGTTTTTAAGTGCTGTGATCGTCGCGGCAGGGAGTTCATCACGCATGGGTGGCGAGGACAAACAGTTTCTTCCCATTGCCGGAGTTCCCGTTTTAGGCCGTACCTTGCTTGCTTTTGAAGAATGCGATACCATTTCAGAGATAATAGTTGTAACAAAGCCGGCTTCCATAGATAGGGTCAGATCTCTCTGTAAAGAACAGAATATAACAAAGCTCGCCGCTGTGGTAGCCGGTGGCGAAACAAGGGCCCAGTCTGTTAAGAACGGCGTAGCCGCTGTTTCCGAAGATTGTAGTTTTGTTGCAATACAGGACGGGGCAAGACCCCTCATCCGACCGGAAGACATAACTCGATGTGCTCATGACGCTTTTCGCTGTGGCGGAGCGGTGCTTGCAGTTCCGGTAACGGACACCATTAAGTACGGCAAAAAAAATGGCTTTGTGGAATATACCCCTTCAAGGGAAAAACTGTTTGCCGTGCAAACTCCCCAAATCTTTAATATTGAAATATATCGTTCCGCTATGGAACGCGCTTTTAAAGAACTTTCTGATTGGACTGACGACAGCAGGATCTTCGAAAATGACGCAAGAAAAGTTTTTCTTACCCCTGGTAGCCGTGATAATATAAAGATCACATCTCCGGAAGATGTTGTTGTAGCAGAAGCCTTTCTGAAAATTAGAAAACAACATAATATATAATTGGAAAGGAGTAAAACGCTTGTTCAGAATAGGACATGGTTATGATGTGCATAAGCTTGTTCCCGGAAGGAAGCTTATCCTTGGCGGTATTGAAATTCAATATGAATTTGGCCTTCTGGGCCACTCTGACGCGGATGTTTTGGTGCATGCTGTAATGGACGCTATTCTTGGCGCTGTGGCCCTTCCGGACATTGGACGCCGCTTCCCAGATAATGACCCAAAGTATGAAGGCGTAAGCAGCATGGATTTGCTTGCCGATGTAATGGCCGAAATTACTCAGCTTGGTTATGTTATATCAAACATCGATTGCACAATAATTGCTGAAAGGCCTGTACTCAAGCACTATATTAAACAAATTCAAAGCAACCTTGCCGCCAATTTGAGCACGAGCACGAAAAATGTAAGTGTCAAAGCCACCACCGAAGAGGGGCTTGGCCTTGGTGGAGAAGGAATAGGTGCCCATGCGGTGGTTATTTTAAAAAACAAAGCTTTATAGCTTGATTTTTTAAACTTTTTGGGCTTTTTTACAAAAATTTATTGCATAGCTTATTGCTATGAATTAATTCTCATGTTATACTTATTTAGTTATACAAATATTAATTTAAGGGAAAATTTTAACTGATATGATGATTTCAACGAAAGGCCGTTATGGCCTCAGGCTGATCCTTGATATTGCAAAAGAGAGTAACGGAAAGCCTATTCCTATAAAAGAGGTTGCTCGAAGGCAATCTATAAGCGATAAATATCTCGAGCAAATAATAAGCCAATTTTCAAAGGCCGGGCTTGTTAAAAGTATACGTGGTGCTCAAGGCGGTTATATTCTTACTAGACCTGCAAATGAAATCACTGCCGGCGAAGTTCTGCGCGCAGCTGAAGGAAGCATAGCTCCAGTAGAGTGTTGCGAGATAGGCTGTGAACATTCCGACGGCTGTATCACCTATGGGCTTTACAAACGTATCAAAGACGCTGTTGACGGTGTTGTGGATTCAACTACAATAGCCGATATGCTTTATGATGGGGCCTCTCGCACATAAACTTTTTCTATTTTTACACAAACTTCACATTTTTCTTATTGTGTTTAAACTATCAGAAGGTTATAATTATATTTGTAATTAGTAAATTTGACGCTCGAAAGGGGAGCATTTAATAATGTTGTTCAATCAAGACATCGGTATCGACCTTGGTACCGCTAACACTCTTATTTTTGCAAAAGGCAAAGGCATAATTATGCGTGAACCCTCTGTTGTTGCCGTTGATACCAGAACTGACACCGTTCGTTACGTTGGTCAGGAGGCAAAAGAGGTAATTGGCCGTACTCCCGGTTCCATTGTTGCAGTCAGACCGCTTAAAGACGGTGTTATTGCAGATTTTGACATAACTGCAAGTATGCTGCAAATATTTATTAAAAAGGTTTTCAACAACTCAATTTTTGCAAGGCCAAGAGTCGTTATTTGTATTCCTTCCGGCGTCACTGAAGTTGAAAGAAGAGCTGTTAAAGAGGCCGCCATGAAGGCCGGCGCCCGCCATGTTTCAATTATTGAAGAGCCTATGGCGGCAGCCATTGGTGCCGGGCTTCCCGTTGCTGACGCCTGTGGAAGCATGGTTGTAGACATAGGCGGCGGCACCAGTGAAGTTGCTGTTATTTCCCTTGGCGGCATTGTTGCCTCCAAATCCGTTCGCGTGGGCGGCGATGAATTTGATGCGGCTATCATCTCTTACATAAAGAGAAAGTATAATCTTCTTATTGGTGAACGTTCAGCTGAGGCCATTAAAATGACTGTAGGTTCGGCTTTCCCTTTTGAAGAAGAACTTGAAATGGAAATAAAAGGCCGTAACCTTGTGGACGGCCTTCCCAAAAATATGTTCATTACTAGTGAAGAGATAAGGGATGCCCTTTCCGATCCGCTTTCTTCAATAATGGATGCCATAAAATCCACTCTTGAACGCACGCCTCCTGAGCTTTCTGCCGATATTATCGATCATGGCATAACTTTGACTGGTGGAGGAAGCCTTCTTCACAATATCGATAAACTTGTCTCCAAAGAGACCGGCATGCCGGTCCACATTGCTGAAAACGCCCTTGACTGTGTTGCCACCGGAGCAGGCGAAGTTCTTGATAATATTGACCTTCTTAAAGAAGTTGTTTCCGATAGCGAACGCAGGCTTGGATGATTTTACTTTTTTGAGCACGTTCATGGAGAGGCCTAAAGTTTCTCCATGAATTTTATTTATATGTGGCCAAACGGCCAAACAGATTTTTCAGAAAGGATTGGTGGGAATTTTATGCAAAAGTTTTTTAAAAGCTGGTATTTTAAAATCCTTTGCGGCCTTGCCGTTTTTGCAATAGCCCTTATGATCCGTGCAGCCGCTTCCGGAAGTGCAGATGTTTTTATTTCCCAAACAATTTCCGTAATTTCTCAACCCTTTCTGAAGTTCAGTAACTCAGTAACTAACTCTGTTAACGACTTTCTTGATCGCTTTGCCCGCTCAGAGGAAATATATTTGGAAAATCAAGAACTGAAAGAGCAGATTCGGGAACTCAATGAAAAACTTGTGGAATACGAAGGAATAAAGCGTGAAAACGAGCAATACCGTGATTTTCTTGGTCTTAAGCAAAGTAACCCTGACTATGACTTTGAACCCGCTACTGTTATAGGCCGTGACTCTACAAGCCGTTTCGCCTCTTTTACTATTGATAAAGGTAGCCTTGATGGAATTGAAGAAGCGGACCCTGTTATTACCTCCGATGGACTTGTTGGTATTGTTTGGGAGGTTGGTCTCACCTATTCCCATGTACGAACTATTCTTGACATCGCCGTTGAGGTAGGTGTATACAGTATCTCTACCCGCGACAGCGGCATTGTCAGCGGAGATATATCCCTTTCTTCTGATGGACTTTGCCTTCTCAAATATCTTCCCAAAAATAGCGGCGTTGCAACAGGCGACCTTGTTGTTACTTCCGGCATAGGCGGGGTCTTTCCGAAAAACCTTGTTGTCGGAACCATAAAATCTGTTGACCTTGATGCAAATGGTCTCTCTCTTACGGCCGAAATTGAGCCCACTGCGGATATTATAAATGTTACAGATGTTGTTGTTATAAAATACTTCAATGGCCAGTCCACGGATTCTTTAACTTTGGCGACCGATGAGGAAGGCGGCGAAGCAGAATGACAAAATATCTTCGCCGCAAGATCATTAAATATTTTGTTTATGCCGTTATTGTTTTCTTTTCTTATATAATCCAATCCACTCCCGGGCTTCTTGAGTTCCAAGGAATAAGGCCAATTTTGACGCTGCCCGCTTGCATATGCATCGCCATTTATGAGGGTGAGTTTGCCGGCGGCCTTTTTGGTTTTCTTTTTGGAATGTTCTGTGACAGTGCAGCAGAGACTGTTTTTGGCTTCAACGCATTTTTCTATTTGGTTTTTTGTGCCACTGCTGGCCTTTTCGCAATTTATTTTTTTAGAAGAAACACTCTGAATATAATGCTTGTCTGCCTTGTTTTTATTTTTCTGCGTTCATTTTTCGAGTTTTTCTTTGTATATTTGCTATATGATTATGATGGTCTTTCCGAATTTTTCTATCTTGTGATCGCACCACAGATAGTTTATAGCTCTATTTTTTCTTTTCCATATTCTTTTCTTTTTCGGTGGCTACACAAAAAATTTGAGCCCGAAGAAGCTGTGGAATAAAACATAAACCATCCATACTCGATAATAAACGGAAAGGGGATGTCTTTTTGAACGATAAAAATGAAAATGTGCAAAAGTGGCGTCAAGTCACGCTCATAGCCATTGTGCTCGTATCCGTATTTGGTATAATGATAAAACTTATGACCATGCAGATAGTTGATGGGGAAGCATATCAGTCCTACCTTACCGAGGGATATTCTGTCACCAAAACAATAGAAGCTGCCCGTGGCGATATTGTTGACCGCTATGGCCGTTCTCTTGCTGTTAACAGAGTTTGCTATGACATAAGCATTGATAAAAATAACATTGTTTCCGGAAGTGAAAATTCCGTTATTCTTGAACTTATAGCTATTCTTGAACAAAACGGAGAAGAGTGGATTGACAATCTTCCCCTTACAAATGAAGCGCCTTTTGAATATTCCGGAACAGAAACAGCTCAGTCAAGACTTAGAAAGACACTTGATCTTGCTGATTTTGCTTCTGCAGATGACGTTGTTTACCGTCTTAAAGAGCGTTATGGACTTGAAAACTTAAACGATGAAGATTTTCGCAAAGTTGCCGGTGTTCGCTATGAAATGGATAGGGTCGGCTTTAATTATCGCACTCCATACACCTTTGCCGAGGATGTATCTACTGCCACTATAAATATTATAAGTGAGCGCAGATACTATTTTCAGGGTGTTGAAATAGTAGAAAGTTACGAACGGGAATATCCTAATGGAGCAATAGCGCCGCATATAATTGGCACAACTGGTATCATATATGAAGAGGAATATGAAAATCTTGATCATAGTATATATGGTATGACCGATATTATCGGCAAAAGCGGAATAGAATCGGCCTTTGAATCTATTCTTAAAGGTCATGACGGCACCGTTAAAGTAACCTATGACAATAACGGCGAGATAGTAAGTGAAGAGATTATTGATCCTCCTGTTCCTGGCGGCACTGTTGTTTCCACTATTGATATAGACGTGCAGAAAGTGGCTCAGGAATCCCTTGAAAAGCAAATACTCTACCTGCGTGAAAATGCTGAAGCAGGAAAAGGTAAAGAGTCTGAGGGCGGCGTTGCGGTCGTTATCAAGGTGGGTACCGGTGAAATATTGGCGGCTGCAAACTATCCATCTTATGATCTTTCCACCTACTATGATGATTACTCAGAACTTCTTGCCACAGATTACAGTCCGCTTTTTAACCGCGCTACTGAAGGACTTTATGCAATAGGCTCTACTTTTAAGCCCGTGATGGCAACTGCGGCACTTCAGCTTGGATATATAGACGCCAACACTACCTTCACATGTAACCATGTTTACACGTATTACTCCGATTATCAGCCCACCTGCCTTGGTACCCATGGGTCTATAAATGTCATACAGGCTCTTGGCTACTCCTGCAATATCTTCTTCTATGAAATCGGTCGCCAGATTGGAATAGATAATATCAGGCAATATGCTTATTATTATGGGCTTGGCGAACCAACCGGGATTGAGCTAAAAGAAAACGTTGGTCAAGTTTCAAACCCAGACTACGCTGCCGACAGAGGCATAACTTGGCAAAAAGGAGACGTTCTTCAAACCTCTATTGGACAAAGTTACAGCCTTTTTTCTCCCATACAAATGGCAAATTATGTTGCCACCATTGCAAACAAGGGTGTTAGGGTTAACGCTCATTTCGTAAGCAGTGTAAACTCCTATGACTTCAGTGAAGTGCTGTATGAGACCCCTATCGAGGTCCTTTCCGATATGGATATGACTGATTATACCTATGATACTTTGCTTAAAGGTATGCTCCAGTCCTCCCAGGACTCCTCCGGAATGGTATGGAGTGGTTTCAATATGAACGTCGCTTCTAAAACCGGTACCCCACAGACCAGCACAGCAACGGTTAACAGTACATTCATTTGCTTTGCGCCTGCAGAAGACCCCGAAATAGCCATTGCGGTCATTATAGAAAAAGGCTGGCAGGGCTACACTGCTGCTCCAGTTGCAAGGGATATAATCGAATATTATTTCAGTGAAAAAAGCGACTCTGACAGTGGCGGGGATATTATATTAAATTAGAAACTGCTCTAAAAGGAGAAATGTTTTAATGAAATATCCATTTTGCAGCAAAAAGATGGAAAAAGACGTTTAATCTGCACTAGAAAAATCTGGTTGTTGGGAAGTTGAGGATGAAAAAGCCCTAGGTAAAGGAATGATAGACGCAGAATACACCTTATAAAATTTAAAATACACAGTTTTTAATGCTCTTTCTCTGAAAAGATGATATTTAACACAGATATAAATAGCAAAATGCCGCCCAGAATTATCTTCTGGGCGGCATTTTTTATATTTCATATATCCTTTAAGATTAAAAGTTTAGAAAAGTTTGTGATTATTGATCTTTTCTTGGTGCATACATCTGCTGGAAATATTTATAAAGGACAGAGTCATCCTCTTTAGCATAGCCACAGCTTACAGCGTTGTTGTACTGGGTAAGAACTGTGTTTGCAATTATAGGAGTTATTCCAACACTTTGGGCAAGGGCCACACCGCAGGCGTTATCTTTGCAGATAAGCTCATTTGTGGCAGTTGGGTCGTCATATTTATCAATGGCAATGCGGTAGCCCGTCTCTTTGAAAAGGCCACAGTTTGTAGCAGCAGCAGAATTGGCGACAATATCATAGAATTTCATTTTGTCGACGCCGACTTTGTCTGCCACGGTCATAACTTCACAAATGCAGGCGTTGATTACCGCATACATTGTATTGTTGAGCAGTTTAAGCTTGTTGCTGGCACCAATATCTCCAACTCTCTCCACTTTCTTAGAAAATGTCATAAATATAGGGGTCATCTCTTCTATAGCCTTCGCATCTCCGCCTGCGGGGATCACCCACTCGCCCACGGCAACAGGTTTGCCAAGAATGGAAGATTCAATAAAAACAGCCCCAGTATCTTTAAATATATCCGCTATCTGATAGGAGTACTCCGGTGTGGTGGTGCTTGTCTCAAAAATAATATGGCCTTCTCCTACATAAGGGGCGATCTCTTTTGCTACCATTACTGAAACATTTGGGTTTGAAAGGCTAACTATGACTTTTTTAACCGTTTTAACAAGCTCAACATTGTTTTCAAGAACGGTTGCGCCCTTCTCTCTGCAATATTCCTGGGTTTTCGTATCGGGGTCAGAAACATATACTTCATATCCACCGTTCACCATGTGCTCGACCATAAGTCTTCCCATGATGCCCGCTCCTATAAGACCGACTTTTTCTTTCATAACGTTTTCTCCTTTACTTTTAAAATATTTATACATCAAAGCATCCATCCCAGCAAAAACCGGAATGGGTGCTTTGGGTTTGTGCTTTTAGAAAAGAGGTTCGTTTATCGTTTAAAATTATACAAGTGCTAAGATAGCGCGAATAAACATATCGCCACCGACAATAAAGAGGCAGACATATACGCATTTGAGGAAGAGTTCGCGGTTGATCTTCTTGTGAAAAAGATGGCCAAGGAAGAAGCCAATTGCTGCAAGCGGAACACCGATCGCAAGTGCGCTCCAAAGAACAGGAGTATTATAACGTCCCTGGCTGTACTGTGACACCATGTTGAAGCAAGTGTTCATAATGATCCAAACCCATGTCATTGTTGCACGGAAACGGCCTTTATCTTTAACTGAATAAAGGGTGTAAACAGTGATCAGCGGACCGCCGATGTTGAAAGCTCCGTGTACGCAGCCGCCGACAAGAAGGCAACCATAGCGGAAAGCTTTCATAAGAGGAGTTTCAACTTTTGCCAATTCCTCTTCAGAGTTGGGGTCATATCCTTCTTTTACCCTCTTGGGGTCGCGAATAAATGCGTTATAGATGTTCTTAAGAGCAATGCCGGTAACTACGCCGCCTATAGCTACTTTTGCGATATTGGCCGGAATAGATCCAAAAATCAAGTTTCCTATGATCATACCTGGCGCCATAAGTACGCAGATTTTAAGAAGATCCTTCCAGGATACCTCTTTAAAGCATTTTACGCCAAGAACATAGAGCATTGGCATGGTCACGAGCGTGCCGTAAGGAACACCAACGTCGGTTCCAAGAAGTCCAGTTACGACAGGAGCAGCAATAACAGTAGCTCCGAAACCGGTGCATCCTTGTACAAAGTGGGAGACAATCTCCATAAGACCTACAAGGACATAACTAAAATCGAATGTCATTACTTTCAGTTCCTTTCTTTTTTAGATTTTTTGAACTTGTTTCTGCCGCATTAAGTCAATTTCTTTCTGCATTTAACAAGAAATCTCCTCACCAAGCAGAGCTTGACCAGATGGCGATTTTTTGTTTTACTCTTCGCCCCTCATCGACTTAATTATAAAAAATTCATGAAAAAAAGACATCATTCAAAACGTTAAAACAATATTCACAATTTCGCAATTCCGACATAATTTTTTCTTCAAGCCGTCATTTTGCACATTAAAAATGTTAATTTTTTAGCTAAAATATCTATTTTTTGTTTATCTCAAAGAAGACCATTTCCCTCTAACACTGAAATTACAGTAAACATTGTAATAAACGACCCCGC
>CAZNVF010000006.1:610-1806 GCA_964576395.1 uncultured Oscillospiraceae bacterium | reverse complement strand
GTTACAACAAGCGCCGCTGCAAGCTCATCGTCACCCGACATTTGCTGAGTCATAGCAAAAGAAGCTGTCGCCGTTGGCGATGCAAAAACCGCTACGCAAACAGCAAGCTCTGCGCTTCTAAATCCCAAAAGTACAGCGGCTGTTACAAATATTGCAGGAATCAAAATCAGCTTACTTATGGTCCCAACAGCAATAGATTTTTCTCTTCCTTTAAATATTTCGAAATTTAAGAACCCCCCAAGGGTAATAAGAGAAACCGGAGTTGCCGCTTTGGCAACGGAACTCATAGCGCTTTCAATAACTGCCGGGAAATGTATCCCTGAGATAAGTATCAGCACTCCAAATACGCAGGCAATGACAAGGGGATTTTTAACAATACTCAAAAGTATTTTTTTCGCGCTTATGTTCTTTTCTTTTTCATCATAAACTGCAAGGGCTATAGTAGAATATATTCCGTAAAGGGGCAACACAATTGCCGCCATAAGCGCAGCAAGGCCGCTTTCATCACCGCTGCAAAATGCGGAGGCAACAGCATAGCCATACACTGCAAAATTGCTTCGCACAGCACCTTGAATTATAACGCCCACCCTGCTTCTCTCTTTTTCAAATATAGGAACAATAATAAAAGCCAGTGCAAAAGCTACGCTAACCGCTATGGCAATGAATATTACCAGATTCCATTTTAAAATCGAAATTGAACTTTCATAGACGTTGTAAAACATCATTACAGGAAGAAAAAATTTGAATGCCGCAGCATTCATTTTTCTTACGGTTGGTTCGTCAATTACTTCTGCTTTGCGAAGCAAAACGCCTGAAAGAATCATAAGAAAAATTGGAACGAGGATATCCAGTGATATTTTTATGCTTTCCATTTAATCTTTCTTTTAATACAAAGGGTGCGGCGGCTTTATTGCCACCGCACCCTTTCGGGATTTCTATTTTAGTCAAAGGAGAGTTCGGTACGTTCAATAATGTCACGCTGAAGCGCTTTACCAAGGTCAACAAAGTATGCGCTGTACCCCGCAACCCTTATAAGAAGGTGTTTATACTTCTCAGGGTCTTCTTGGGCAGCAAGAAGTTGTTCACGCGTAATTATATTGAACTGACTGTGCATGAGCTTTTTCTCAACTATCATATCAAGAAGAGAAATAAAATTCTTAAGACCTGCTTCACCCTGCACGCTGCTAGGGTTGAAC
>CAZNVF010000006.1:0-600 GCA_964576395.1 uncultured Oscillospiraceae bacterium | reverse complement strand
GTGTGCCGTTGCCCGCTCTTTCGTGGTCAAGCTTTGCAACAGAGTTAAGCATTGCCGTCGGACCTTTTATATCGTGAGAGGCAACATGGGTGTGCACAGCGCCTATGCAATCAGAAACAGGCTCATGCGCTTGGCGTCCATCAGCGGAAGCCCATTGTACCATACCATGGGGCACATTTCCCGCAACCGAGTAAACGCCCGGAGCAAAATCGCCGCCACGAACGTTAGGACGATGCTCAACATATTTGCAGTAAGTATCAAACACAAATTTAGCAAGATCATCAGCGTAATCGTCATCATTTCCGTAATGATGAACCTTATCGCTGTTGACAAGGCGATATAGAGGTTCATAACCTTCCCAGTTCTTCTTAAGCGCATCAATAAGCTCTTCGGCAGTGATTTTCTTTTCATCAAAAACTAGCTGTTTAATTGTAGAAAGGCTGTCAGCTGCCGTCCCAAGAGCAAGAGCCTGAGGACCGGAGTGATTATATTTAGCACCGCCTGCAGTTACATCGCGGCCATTCTCAATACAGTCCTCAATAAGAAGCGAGAGATAAGGAAGGGGTTTATATTCCTTATGTACCTGCTCGATAGTGTTGA
>CAZNVF010000005.1:27668-28063 GCA_964576395.1 uncultured Oscillospiraceae bacterium | reverse complement strand
CCACGGGCAGCCCGGCTATATGGGTGGGCATAGTTTCTATACTTACAGCAAGGGCAGTGGTCCTGCCGCCGAACCCTTGCGGGCCTATACCAAGGGCGTTTATTTCCTCAAGAAGTTTGCGCTCAAGCTCTGCATAAAAAGGGGCCGGGTTTGGCGTGCCTGTTTCCCTGAGCAGGGCTTTTTTGGCAAGCAGCGCTGCCTTGTCAAAAGTACCGCCGATGCCGACCCCCACTATTATCGGCGGGCAAGGATTGGGGCCGGCCTCTTCAACAGCTTTGAGCACAAAGCTGTTTACCCCTTCGACCCCGTCGGAGGGCCTAAGCATCTTTATCTGACTCATATTTTCACTGCCGAAGCCCTTGGGCGCAACAGTGATCCTGATCCGGTCTCCTGAA